>JAKEEQ010000180.1 GCA_022616515.1 Chloroflexota bacterium
ACCATCCCTTTCGAGCGCTCAAGCAAATCAATATACTGCTCGACAAGCTCGATTTTACGTTCTTTAGTAATTGCCAAGGCGATTTCCTCCTTTCATCGAGTTTCAGCAAGAAAAACCACCTCAAGCCTAAAACGAAAAAGCCTTCGCAGCACAAGCGAAGACCTATCAATCCCACAGGGAAGATTACTCTGGTCCTCGCCTCGGCAGGTACTTATTAAGCACAAGTAACCTGTGCGCCTGCTGTCTGTGGCAAGTGATTGTTTCTTAGCCGCCGCGTATACTACCAGCAGCGGGGCTGTCTGTCAATGCAAAATCCCGGTCGTGTCACCCCACAGGCTCCCGCTCCTGATAGTGGCCCGCGACAATCCAGGTAAAGTTCTCAAGGTGCAGGCGGAGAACAACTTCGCGTGCACCATGATCGATGTAGACATAGGATGGGTTGCCGACATTGGGGAATTGATAGCGACCATCAAAGAGATATTCAGGTTCATAGGCCCAACCTAGCTTTTCGCGGACCTTCGGGTTATTACGCCAGATGAGGCCAATGCCGCGCTCAGGCTGAAAGAGTCCTTCGGGCGGCTGTAAGCTGTCATCGCGGATAGGATGAATGTCTGCATTGAAGGTATCTGAAAAGGCTTGCCATGTGCCGTCGTTATAGATAACGAATATGATGCCCTGTCCGATGTCGGGTATGGGTGAGTTCTGATACCAGTAGGCGCGACCACCCTGAAAATCCTGACCTGCTGCCAGCGAATTTTGCACGGGGTGTGGACAACTGGGTTCCTCAACATCAAGGGTAAAGAACCATGAATTGGGGCAGGTTACGGTCTCTACAAACGGCGTTAATAAGGCTGTGTCACGCTGGCGTTCGGCAGTCCAGCCCACCGTGCCCTCATAGTCAACCAGCCACCAAATCGACGCACCTTCACAGACAGGTCCATATAGGAGTTTGACAGGGGTGTTGGGCGAGATATAGCCAACGGTGCTGCCGAATATATCTGGATCAGAGCGTATGATATTGTCGGTGTTGTTGGCCGTTTCAGCGCGACCAGCAATGCGCAGATCGGACGCAAAACTCGCTTCACATTCTGGAGCGCTTAGGCGTCCTTGATTCCAGAGGGCCGCATAGATGAGATTTTCGGTCTGGTCGCGTGTCAATGCTTCTCCAGAAATCGTAATACCGTGACGTACAATGGCTTGCCCGGACTCACCGACAACGGCCTGTATACATTCAAGACATTGGTTAACAATCGGGCCGTGCCACTTACCCGAACCGTCGGTTTCGACTTCAAAGGCTTGCGGCAGCGATTCGATTGGCTGCATGGAGACCAGCGCGACTCGTTGAAACGGTGTGAAACCGCCAAGTAACAGGCTTTGCTCTCCAATGGGGGATAAATAGGCGGGCTGGGTGATGACCTGCGGCCTGTTGAAGGGAGGGATATTTATCGTTATGTTATAGTTGTTGACACTTAAATTCCATGTGCCACCCTGTGCCAGTGCCGTCAGCGGAAGCGTGACCGCGGTCACAGCATCCGAGCGGGAAACGGCAGCATTTACAGCGCCGCCGGTAGGACCAAAGGCAGTCGCTCGTTCGACACCCTGATTGGTGCAAATGACAGGCAAACTGCCAGCGATATTGTCGGGGTTGAGCGTGACGGTGCTTCCATTTTCAACGTGCGTGACCTGTACATCCTCAGCATAGGCGGCAATGCCGGTTCTACCAGCACAGAAACCACGACTCAGGATGGGAGTAAACCCCTGCCATGTTGGGCTGTCGAGTTGGATAGCTACGGCAATTCGACTCAAGACATTTGGAACAGGCCGTGCACCCATACCCGGATTGCCAGCAGGTGCTAACCAGTATTCGCCACCACCGCCTTCGGGGAGCCAGCCTTCGACTTCATTGTTCCTGACGCGCCACCACGTAAAACCGTCTACACAGCGAGGACCCTCCAAAATGAAGACAATACTACCTGATGGGATAATCGCAACGCCGCTGCTATCACGGCCCGGCGCATTACGCAGATTTCCCCCGGTATCAAGTAGCCAGCGAGCCTGAGTGTTGACCGACAGGCGCGAGACAAATCCGTCACACGGTTGAGCAGCGGGACTGTCAGCGGTAACAGGCATGACAGAGAATAACAGAGTCAATACGAGCAAACAGGTGAGGAACAGTCTGAACATTGAAGTTTACCTCCCTTATGGTTGCACTTATAAAGGCACGATAAGGGAAGTCTATATGAATCTTATATTTCGTTAGTGCGGGTCAAGGCAATTTTATATACAAATTTTATAAATAGCCGTTTTTTGCGTACCACTGGTAGGTATCGACCAGACTCTCGTAAATGTCGATTTCTGGCTCGTGGAGTTCACGCCATGCCTTGCTGCAATCAAAGTAAATATCGCGCTTGGACATGCGGATCTGGTTGGCCTCGACATCACCCGGCAGCGGGATATTCAGTCTGTTTCCTACATCAGCGAGGGTAGCTAATGCATCTACCGCCACCGCTGGAATAGGGATTTTGGGGACCGGCTGTCCCACAATACGGGCAATCAGGGCCAGCATGGCGCGATGGCTCATGTTCACTGTGCCCAGAATATATTGCTCACCCGTGTTGCCTTTTTCTGCCGCCGCGACATGCGACGCTGCCACATCCCGCACATCGATGTAAGTCACACCGCCCTGAAGTGGCATGACCGGTACTTTGCCCTGAGCGACCTGAATTACCAGACTGCCCGAAATTTGATTCATATCGCCGGGGCCAATCACAACGGCAGGATTCAAGATCACGGCATCGAGACCACGCTGAACGGCGCGATGGACTTCGGTTTCGGCAAGAAATTTACTGTGTGCATAGGGTGATAGTTGGGGGTTCACATTGAAGTACGTTGATTCATCGGAGGGGTATCGGTCTTCACGCCAGCCAACGGCAGAGGCACTGCTGGTGAAGATGAAGCGCTGAACACTGGCACTCTCGCAGGCGAGCAGGAGGTTGCGCGTCCCATCAACATTGACGCGGTAGATGTGATCGCGGTTATTGCGCCAGTAAGCCGAAATCGCTGCAACGTGGAACACCCAATCTATATTTTCGACGGCCATATGCAGGGCGTCAATATCATCGAGAGTGGCAACGGCATGCTCGACGGCCAAATCGTTGATGAGGTCCTGTCGACTGGTGGCACGATGCATCACCACCACCTCATGTCCGGCTTTAATCAGATAACGAGCAACCCACGAACCCACAAACCCTGTGCCGCCGGTTACGAGTGCGCGTGCCATTTATTCCCCTTCCACAATGGACAGGTCTTCATCATCTTCATCTTCAAGGGATGTATAGCGGATGAAAGCACGTTCCTGAGCACTGAGTTCAATCGGGTACTCTTTATTCTCGTCATATGCCTCAAGGATGCGATAGCCTTCTTTGATGTAGCTGCGAATGGTGTGGGTGCTGACGCCCATCTCGTCGGCAGCCAGATCGGCGCTCATGCCTTCTACCACACACAGTTGAATCGCCTGCCGGATGCGGTCGGTCAGTTCGGGATACTGGCGTTTGTCGGGCAAGACAGTAACGTAGCGTGGCAGCGTATCTGGCATCAAACGTTCTACGCCAACGGATACGCCGAAATTTTCATTTTGTAGCCAGACGAGGGCCGATGCGATGTGAATGCCGGTGTCGCCCCGCAAAAAATAAGCTTTGCAATTATTCTCAAGCGCCACCTGAAGCCGCTCTACAGCAGGCTCATGATCAAGAATAACAATCCAGAAATTGCGATCTACCGCATAAAAACGTTTGATAAGTGCTGACAGGTCCACCGGATCAGAGAATTTAAAGGTGTCTAAAATAAGAACATCAGGCCACTCTGATTCATCTTCGTTGGCAAACCACTCGAAGGCGTGTTCAATATTAGTTGCCAGACAGTGGACGCGAGTGCGCCGGTCCCAGGCAAGATAGCTATTGATAGCATGCAGTGCAAAAACGTCATGATCGTAAATCAGGACTTTAAGATTCGTTTCGGTTACCATCCCTTAACTCTCCAATCGAATAAGTATTTTACGAACTAATCATCCTCCGCAGGACCGGGGTCATCCGGTGCATAGGTACTGGTTCCGGGAACCCCTGACCCCAGTCCTTCCAGCCAGCGTCCATCATCGGTGGACGGCAGTTGCTGCTCTATTTGTTCGGGGGATTGTCCGGCCTCCAGCCGTTCAATGACATCATTAAATTCTTCGCCCATATCCATTTCACTCTGGTCTCCAAAGTGCCGCAGTGCACGACCTAAGGTACGCGGGTCGGCGTTATCAAGTTCGGCAAGGGCGTGTGGGTCTCCCTCGCTAAGGCGGTCCCAGCGAGTCGATTCCGATTTTGAGATAGCGACGCGGCGAATGACACGGCTGACATTGGTGCTGCCGGTAAAAGGGCTTTCGACCGAAGCTTGGTCATACTCCTCAACCGTTTTGAATGTGACTTCGAAGTCTTTGCCCGTATCATTGCAACGAAATTCGTAGGTCGGCATTCAGGTACTCCTTAAGCTTAACAATAGTTGGAGCCTATTATACAGTAGGCACCCTTTCAAACGAAATTCTCTTGTCGAGTGTGTCATAATCTGGCAAACTTGGCGCGATTTTCTCAACACTAAATCAGGAAAGAAAACAACGTGAGCAATCAACCACAAACCCCGCGCGATTATTTTCGGCTGTTTTTTAGCGGACTAGCAATGGGATCTGCCGATATTGTGCCCGGAGTGTCCGGTGGCACAATGGCTTTTATCCTCGACATTTATGAAGATCTCTTGAATGCCATCAAGTCATTCAATCTAGATGTTATCAAGCACCTGCTTCAATTCAAAATTCGTGAAGCCATCGACTTGACCCACTGGCGATTCTTGCTACCGCTGGGAGCGGGCATCGGCACGGCGGTACTGGCACTATCCGGCATCTTAAGTTGGCTGCTGGATAACGAACCTGTGTTCCTGTTTTCGTTCTTTCTGGGACTGGTCGTGGCGTCGATTGTGGCAGTCGGGGCGCGGATTGAAGGCTGGAGGCCACCGGTGATTGGCTCACTGATTGGGGGAACTGTGGTAGCCTACTGGATTGTGGGTCTTGTGCCTGCCGAAGTATCCCATTCACCGCTGAATCTGTTTCTGAGCGGCGTGGTCGCAATCATGGCGATGATTTTGCCCGGAATTTCAGGGTCGTTCATCCTGCTCATTCTGGGGCAATACGAGTATGCGCTCGAATCGGTAAAAGAGCTACGCATCCTTGATCTGGCGACTCTTGCGGCAGGCTGTGTTGTGGGGATAACTTTTTTCAGCCGAATCCTGAGTTTTCTGCTTGCGCGATACCATACTGTAATGATTGCGGCACTGGTCGGTTTTATGGTTGGCTCGCTGCGCAAAATCTGGCCGTGGAAGGAAGCTGCCGAGAAAACGGTCGAAACACATGGCGAGTCGTTTGGTGAGGTTAATGTGCTGCCAGATTTCGCATCCAGCGAGTTTCTGTTTGCACTTGCGCTATTTATTGTTGGCTTTGTTCTGGTGAGTTTTCTGGAGCACCAGCGGACACACAACAACCCGTTTATGCGGCTCTTTTCGAAGTCAACAGAAAAGCCCGGCGTGCAGAGCGAAGCTATCTAACACAGTTCATACGCTGGATATTCATACTTTTGATGTTGCTATTGCATAATTGTGTCTATGAGGGAAAAGTTTCCCCGACGAATGCAACTAACCCGGAAATGAGTGAAGGCGTAATGGACGTAAAAGACTATTATGATCTCCTTGGTGTTTCGCGTAAGGCGACCGACAAGGAAATTAAAAAAGCTTACCGTAGTCTGGCACGAAAGTACCATCCCGATATCAACCCGGACGATCCAACAGCCGCTGATAAATTTAAGGAAATCAGTGAAGCTTATGAGGTCCTGAGCGACCCGGATAAACGTGCTAAGTATGATCAGTTTGGGAGTGCGTGGAATCAGTATCAACAGGCTGGTAGCGATGGTGGCTTTAACTGGAGTGCCTGGAGTGGCAGTCCGGGAGATTACGGGACTTACACGCGCGTGGACAACATCGAAGACATATTTGGTGGGAGCGGCGGATTCTCTGACTTCTTCGAAACACTGTTCGGGGGACGCAGAGGTCAGGCAACAGGCCGACGCGGCTTCAGCCAACGCGGTCAGGACATTGAACAGTCAATGCAAATCGCACTGGCAGAGGCGTATCATGGCGGCACACGGCGCATCGTAAAAGACGGGCGTGAACTGGAAATCAAGATACCAAAAGGGGTGAAGACTGGCTCGCGGATTCGGCTGAGCGGTGAAGGTATGCCCGGTATTGGTGGCGGCGAAAACGGAGACTTGTATCTCATCGTTGATATTGTCAAGGATCGGCGGTTTGAGCGTGACGGGGATGATCTAACCGTTAGTGTTAATGTACCGCTGTATACCATGCTGTTGGGCGGTAAGGTTGATGTACCGACCATGTCTGGCCCGGTGGCGCTGACCATCCCGCCGGAAACCGCCAACGGTGCAAAATTCCGTTTGCGGGGTAAGGGTATGCCGACGTTGAAAAACCCGAGCCAATATGGTGATATGTATGCCATCGTACAGGTGGATTTGCCGACAAACCTGAGCAGTGAAGAAGTTGAGCTGATTGAACAGCTTCAGAATATACGGCGCTAGGGTATTATCTGTCGATTCGAAGGCAGGGGGTGAATATTCTCGCCTCCTGTTTTTTGTTTACCACAGCCCCATTAGCTGCCGCAAAATCCCTAATTCCCCGGTGTGATAGGCATTGTGCCCGGCAGCAACCAGTACCTCACGAACCACATTGTGATCTTTGCTCCAACCGTGCGGGATCGGCGCGTATAAGTCGGTTGCCGGGTCCTGCACTATATCGACCAGAGCCTGCCGGTCTGCCAGAAATAGGTCAATGGTCTTGTTCCAGCCCGCGAGGTCTGTTTTTTCATCGCGCTTGCGCCAATTGCCGGAGGGAAAACTGGCAGCGGTGTAGTTGGGATTGCGAAGGTAATCGAGGATGTCCCACTGGCAGTAGCGGATGTGTTCGATGAGATGCCAGAAGGTATATTCAACGTTGGTGGGGCGAGTATTGATGTGCTCTGGCGGAAAGTCTTTCACTGCGTCTTCAAAGATCATATGAGCCTGTCGCTCGACAAGGATATTGACAAGCTGTTGGCGGAGCGCAGAATCGGCGTTTTTATCCATGACACGTTCCATGTGAAATTAATATCAGTTTTTGATCCTTCCTATCCCCTCTGTCGCTAGCGCGACATCTCCCCATTTATGGGGAGAGTTTTGCAAGAGCCGCTGATAAGGCCACAAAATCATGGCGTTTTTCGGTGGCGGACGCCCAACGGGGCGTCCCTACGCACCTTTTATATAATTGGTGTTTCCCGTTTAAACAAAGGATTCCGTAGGGACACGGCACTGCCGTGTCCACCCGCCTTCAATCATCACGCCTCGTCCCCATTGACGAAAAAGTGTCCCCCCACCAACCATTCAGGTGGGAAATGTCCGAAGGACAAAGGGGGAGTTGCCAGCGGCTCTTTGCGGCAAAACGCTTTATTCAAGCTGTGCCGACTGTCTCCCCCGTTTGCGGGGGAGACACAGAGGGGGTCAATGACGCAGGTCATCCGCCCCGACGTAAAAATATCGACGTTAGTTGGCGCGAGGATCGCCGGGTGCGACCTGAAATTGGGCAGGCCACGGGATGTAATGACTGACGAATTCCTCATCCTCGACGATGATCTCGCCTTCGGCGTCACGCACCGTGCGATACACATACACATCAGAACCTGACACAGCATAATCCACCTGAATAGCCTGCCCCGGTGAAAGACCGGGTGTAGCACGGTAAATCGCAGGGGGGGCTGGTCGTACATTGCGGATATACGGGCCGTCCTTGGTAACAGTGCGCCCGGTATCGGTGCTGTAGAAGCGGAAGGTCAAGGTGCTGTTGCCCGGATTCGCGTATGTTTCAATCAGTAAATGATAGGGTGTGTCGTTCAGGAAGCGGAAGTCCACGACAGGCTCATATACAGTGGCATCCATGCCGGGACCTTCCCCCGTTTCATAGTAGCCAACCCGATAACCATGCGGATAGCGTTCAAGGATGGGGAAACCGGCATAGAAGGCGGTCTGGAAGGCAGTGGTGGAGACCTGACAGACACCACCACCAACGCCTGTAATGGTCTGGTTGCCGTAGATAATCAGGGCCTGTTCGTAGCCTTCATCGAGACTGACATCACCCAGCCACTGGTTGAAGGAAAATTCGCTGTTGGGCGGGATGACAAGGCCGTGAAATTTTGAGGCGGCTACGGTCAGGTTAGTGCGCCGGGCGACCGTGCTGCCAACAAAATAGGTGGTGCCTGACTGGATTAGTTCGGTAATGCCTAACTCTTCCGCTGTTGCCAGTTCATTTACTACCGCCGGAACTTCGATGAAGGAAATAGGTACAGCACGATCACCTGTTGAAAAGACGGCATTGCGAAATTCGGGTACGGTGGCTTCAACATTAACTTCGCGCCCGGTCTGGCTGGGTTCGAGAATTTCCAGCCGTTCAGTGCTGTCATTGAAGATAAAACGGGCGTTAAGCGGTTCCTTGCGCAGTTCGGGGGCAATGCGTTCAAGGAAACTTCGTACCTGCTCATCCGTGATGTTTATCTCGTAGCGGGCTGTGCCGTCTTCGTTATCTATCCGCTCAATACGCAGCATGTTTTCAATGGATTGGGGTGTAGCTGTCCACGGACCAATATCAAGTCCAGTGGCACTATCTACATAAAAGGTGACGCCGCGTGGATCAAGGGCGATATTGATCTGTTCCGCAATGGTATTGGTTTCCCACACCGTAGGGGCGGTTTCGTTTACGACCAGATTGAATTCGCTGCGGGTGCTGAGCCGTGTGATTTCGGTCTCCAGCAGGTCCAATGTTGCCGGAACATCCACGCTGCGGCCTACCTGACTGGGAGACGTCACGGCTGCGCCATTTTGGATGGTAATCGTCGCGTCAATGACCGGCTGGTTGATGTAGGAACGAGCTACGGCATCCAGTTGAGCTTCGGCTTCGCTCTGGTTATAGGTGATGACCGGCACGACTGATGTGCCATTGCGCCATGTATTGAATTGATCCCACATATTGCGGATGATGCCGCGCTCACGTCCAATGTTGTACGCCTGATTCACAGTGGCATCAATGTCAAAACTGACACCCAATTCAGACGCGGTCATTTCCCACGATTGGTCGTTGAAGTGGAATACAAATGACGCATCTTGATCGTAGGTGAACCGCTCTCGCAGGGCAATACGCGCCTCGTCTCTGGTCATACCGGCGACATTGACGCCATAGATGGTTGAAACCCCCGGATAAATTTTGTCCTGATACATCCACTGGTAGCCAGCAAAGGCGGTCAGCAGGACAAAAAACAGCAGCACGACACCTGTAATTGCCAGCAGGGGAATACGCAGTGTCCAGGGATTACTCTCTTCCTGATAAATATAGCCTCGAACCGTCATATGGTCTCTCACAAAATGAACTTTTTGTACGGTGTATGGATGGGTTGTCTATCATTATAACTTACCTCAGTTGTGTTATCATAGAAAAACAGGTGAGTTCCCCTTATTTAGACAGTTACAGGAGCAATTGGATGCCATTCTATTACAGACTTGGCGACATCCCCCATAAACGCCACACGCAGTTCCGCAAATCCGACGGCAGTCTCTACCGCGAAACGGTGATGGGGTTGGAGGGATTTTCCGGGATGCAGTCCATCTCATACCACCACCAACAGCCGACGCGGTTATTGAAAGCGGAGAAAATTGCAGACATGACGCCCAATTTTGTGGAGTTCGGGGCACTGCGTCATCGCCATTTCATGACCGTCGATTTCCCCAAAGGCGGTGATGTCATTTCGGGGCGGCGGGTGTTTCTCGGTAACCATGATGTGTTAATTGGCGTGTCGCGCCCGACAGAGTCGATGGAGTATTTTTATCGCAACGGGCAGGCGTACGAAATGTACTTCGTGCATGACGGCACAGGAATCCTGCGCACTAATCTGGGTAACATTGAGTTTGAGCCGGGCGACTATCTGATTATCCCGTTCAACGTAACGTGGAAGATGGACCTCAACGGCAACGAACATAAATTCCTGGTGGTTGAATCGCCGACGCCGATTGTCACCCCCAAACGGTATCGCAACCAGTTCGGGCAGTTACTGGAAAATTCGCCGTACTGCGAACGGGATTTCCGACCACCCTCAGAACTGGAAACGCATGATGAGCTTGGGGAGTTTGAAGTGCGGGTCAAGGCGCGGGACCAGCTTAACCGCCACATTCTGGACCATCATCCGTTTAATGTGGTGGGCTGGGACGGCTTCCTGTTTCCATTTGCGTTTAATATCAGCGATTTTGAACCGATTACCGGGCGCGTTCACCAGCCGCCGCCGGTTCACCAAACGTGGGAAGGGCACAATTATGTCGTGTGCTCGTTTGTGCCGCGCATGTTTGATTACCACCCGCTGGCGATCCCGGCCCCGTATAATCACGCTAATGTACAGAGTGATGAAGTCCTGTACTACGTTGAGGGTGATTTTATGAGCCGCAAGGGAATCGAGCGGGGCAGTTTCACGCTTCACCCATCGGGGCTGCCACATGGACCACATCCGGGCACAACCGAAGCCAGTATCGGCAAGGATAAGACGGAAGAACTGGCGGTGATGATTGACACATTCCGCCCGCTGAATGTCACACAGGACGCGCTCGAATTTGAGGATGAGAAATACGCCACCAGTTGGGTTGCGGCACATTAACAACCTGCGTTATAAATTTGGTAGGGATGTTGAGCGTAGCATCCCTACTGGTTTCCGTGTCCACACTCAGAGGTGGCTCAATGAAAAATGCAGGCTTCATTATCGTTGGCGTACTGATAGCGGCTGGGTTGGTGTTTGGTGGCTACGTGCTGCTCAATCAGGACTCACCATCAACTACCGTTGAAATCCTCCCTCCCAATCCGACCACAACCGATGTACCGACAGAGACACCCTCTCCTATAGAAGTTTATGTTGTGGGTGCTGTCAATGAACCGGAATCGCGCCTGAGTTTGCCGCCCGGCAGCCGGGTTGAGGATGCGATTGAAGGAGCGGGTGGCGCACTCGAAAGTGCGAATCTTTCGGCGGTCAATCTGGCACAAGTGCTTCAGGATGGGGATATGATTTTTGTACCGTCGCTTGGAGAGGAAGTTCCGGGAGAAACGGTGGGTGAACCAACTGAAATCATCACGCCGACGCCCAATGCGCCGCGTATCGTCAATATCAATACAGCGACAGCCGAAGAACTTGAAACGCTGCCCGGCATCGGTGAAACACGCGCCAATGACATTATCGCCTACCGTGAGGCCAATGGTCCTTTCGCGACCGTTGAAGACCTCCTCAATGTCAGTGGCATCGGAGAGGGTACGCTGGAGAATTTGCAGGAATTTATCACGGTCTCGGACTAGATTTCGAGGCGGACGCCTTCGGCATTGGGCTGGATGTCCAATTTGGCGATGCGATCATTCATATCTTCAAGGATAGTTCCGATGTGGGGATTGTCGGTCAGGATGATGGCGCAGTCACCACCACCCGCCCCGCTCAGTTTGGCTCCCCATGCGCCTGCTTCGCGTGCCCGCAGGACGATGTGGGCCAGACTCGAGGTGTCCACGCCAAGCGCATGTAACAGCCCGTGCTGAATATTCATCAAGTCACCGAATGTCTGCCAGTTGGCTTCTTCAATGGCAAGCCGCCCCTGCTCCACAATAGTAAGCATGACTTCGATGATGGGATTGATTACCTCTGGATGACGATCACGCAGTTTGCCGACTTCCCAAACATAGTCAACGGTTGAGGCTTTATAACCGCTGTAGATGACCACCAGGGGCAGGTTTTCGACAGGCAGGGCAACGACGGTGCGTGGTGATCGGTTTTCGTAGTAGAGCGTGCCCCCATAAATCGCGGCGGCGAGGTCGGCCCCGGAGCCTAGCTGCTGTACACGCTGGATGGCCTCAAAGCCCATGTGCAAAAGTTCCTCGTGAGAAAACTCAGCGCCAAAAAGTTGTGACAGTCCGAATAAAGTGGCCGCAACGACTGCCGATGAACTGCCAATGCCGTATTCGCGTTTGAATTCACTGCGGGTTGAAATGGACAGGCCGCCGTCGAAGGCACAGCGTTCGGCGAAGACCGCTACAGAGCTACGGATAAAGCTGCTGGCATCTGCTTTGTCGAACTGTTCGCTGATGGCGCTCATGGGTTTTTGATAATTGGTGAGACGGACATCGGGGGCATTAATTGTTAACAGGGCTTCGTCAGAACGCTCCAGCGAGACAGATAAGCGTGAATTTACGGCGGTTACGATACAGGTTCCATCAAAGACAACGGCGTGCTCTCCGAGCAGAAACAATTTGGCGGGCGCGGATACCGTGATACCCATCAACTACCAGCCTGCAATGGCTTTGAGTGCTGCGACATCGTGCAGGAGGAAGCGCCGTCCATCAATTCCGATATAACCGTCAAATGCCCATTCATCAAGTGTTTCATGCAGCCAGTTCATATCGACGCCTGACGCACGAGCGAGGTTTCTGAGACGCAGATTGCTGCTAATCAGGCCCGTCTGGATTTCACCGTCTTCCTCGGCGAGAAAGAGGATAAGACCGGCCAGACGTGCTTCGGCGTTCTCCATGGCCCACTCGCGGACCATCAAAGTGTTCTGACGCAAACGCTGGGCAATTTCGACCATGAGTTCCATGGCGACGCTGGGAAACTGGTGAAGATACTTAAACAGGGCATCGTGATGCAGCATGATAAGACGGGCGTCGCTCAAAGCAATTCCAGCAGCGGTGCGTGATTCTCCCGTTATCATGGATAGTTCGCCAATGACGCCGTATGGACCAATCGTCGCCAGAACGACTTCGTCACCGCCCTCGTAGCGGCGAATTAGCGTAATTTCGCCCTCCTCTATTAGATATAAATGTTTGGCGGGGTCATCCTGTTCAAAGAGGACCTCACCGGCCTGAATAGTTACTGAGTTGCAGTGGGGGGTGAGGTCAAGGAGGGCTTCTTCGGCGATGGATTTGAAGAGCGCAAACTGCGATAGTTGCTGTGTAGTTATTTCGTGTGTCATAATCTCTAGTTCCCGATAAACCTGTTGACAAAACCCCGCGCCGCCTGTATATTATATCATTCGCAACACCTCTTTCCATTCATCAATTTTAACAATGTGTAAAAACACCCATCGCACCGCCGGTCAACACAAGCCTCTAAGGAGTAGCAATGCTGCAACTTGAAGACAAAAGTTATGCCCGCGCACGGAAAACTTATGATTTGCCATCCCTGATTAACATCCAGTTGAATTCGTTTAACTGGTTTATGACGGAGGGCTTGATGGAGCTGTTCAACGAAATCAGCCCCATTGAGAGCTTCAACGGCAATCTTAAGCTTTTCTTCCCGGGCGAGAAAGCAGAAGCACAGGGTTTCAACCTCAATTACTGGTTCGAAGACCCGAAATACCCGGAAGATATTTGCCTTGAGCGTGACATCGACTACGCCATGCCCATGTATGTTCGAGTCGCGCTTGTCAATCATGACACCGGGGAAATTCAGGAATCGGATATATTCCTTGGCAATTTCCCTGTGATGACCGAAACGGGCACTTTCATCATCAACGGTACCGAACGAGTCGTGGTCAGTCAATTGATTCGTTCACCGGGTGTATATTTTGGCGCGACGGAAGATCGCACCACCGCCCGCAAGATGTCCAACGCCAAGATGATTCCGGATCGCGGCGCGTGGATGGAATTTGAAACGCGCAAAAGCGACTACATCACCCTGAAGTTTAACCGCAAGCGTACTGTGCCGGTAACGATTTTGCTGCGTGCGCTGGCGGCAGTTAATGATGGTCTGGATGAGATTTCGCCGCTGAAAAACGGGACCGATGAAGAATTGTTCGCGCTGTATGAACACGTCGATACGGACCCGGATCGCCCGTATATCCAGAACACGATTGACGCCGAACCGCAGTGGGACTTGCACGATAGCAAGTATACCATTGCCGAACTGGCGCTGCTTGAATTCTACAAGCGGATGCGCCCCGGCGACCCGCCCACGCTCGAAAACGCACGGGAATATCTGGAAAGCCAACTATTTGACCGCCGTCGTTATGACCTGGAGCGGGTGGGGCGTTATAAGTTGAATCAGCGTCTGGCGATGGACGAGATGATTCCGCGCACGCACCGCACCATCACCAAGTATGATCTGATCAAGCTGGTCGAGCGCATGATTGAAATCAACAACGGTTTCGCCCAGCCGGATGATGTCGATCATCTGGGCAATCGCCGGGTGAAGACGGTCGGTGAATTGATCCAGAATAAGCTGCGTATTGGCCTGCGCCGGATGGAGCGCGTGGTCAAGGAGCGTATGTCCATCCGTGAAAGCGATAACCTGACGCCGACCTCACTGGTCAACATCCGCCCGATTGTGGCGGCAGTTCGTGAGTTCTTCGGCAGCAGCCAGTTGTCACAATTCATGGAGCAAACCAACCCGCTGGCGGAACTCACTCACAAACGAACGCTGTCGGCACTGGGTCCGGGTGGTCTGCGGCGTGAACGTGCCGGGTTTGATGTTCGTGACGTTCACCACAGCCATTACGGTCGTATCTGCCCGATTGAGACACCGGAAGGTCCAAACATTGGTTTGATTGGGCGTCTGGCGTCTTATGGTTTTGTCAACGACTACGGGTTTATTGAAACACCCTACCGCCGGGTTCGCCACGACCTGCCGATTAACAGCGACAACCTGCCGGGTCGCGTTCTCTCGCGGGATGTTGAAAACGACAAGGAAGAAGTCGTTGGTGAAGAAGGAACCGTCATCGACGATAAGGTCATCAAGGCACTGAAGAAGGCTGGTATTGAGAGTGTTCCGGTGCGTCCGTTTGTGACCGAAGAGAGCGAATATCTATCGGCAGATACCGAGGATCGCTACCGTATCGCTCAGGCGAACGCCAAACTGGACGAACGCGGGCAATTCGTCAATGACCGTGTATCGGCCCGCTACCAGCAAAAATTCCTGATGGAAAATGTCAATCGCATTGACTACATGGACGTTGCCCCCCGCCAGATTGTGGGTATTTCGGCGTCCCTCATTCCATTCCTTGAACATGACGATGCCAACCGCGCCCTGATGGGATCGAACATGCAGCGTCAGGCAGTACCGCTGCTTGAGCCGGATGTTCCGATTGTCAGCACAGGTATGGAAGCGTTTGCAGCCTACGACTCCGGTCAGATTATCATTGCTCAGGAAGATGGCGAGGTCATCCATGTAGAGGGTGAGCAGGTCATTGTCCGCAACGAAAAAGGCAACGACCGCATTTACCACTTGCGAAAGTATAACCGCTCGAACCAGAGCACCTGCATCGACCAGCACCCGATTGTGAACAAGGGGCAGTTGGTGCGCAAGGGCGATGTCCTTGCCGACAGCAGCAGCACCACTCACGGACGTCTGGCACTGGGGCACGATGTACTGGCGGCATTCCTGTCATGGGAAGGCGGCAACTATGAAGACGCGCTGGTTATCAGCGAAGACCTCGTTCGCCGTGACCGTTTCACCTCAATTCATATTGAGAAGCATGAAGTGGAAGCACGCGATACCAAGCTCGGACCGGAAGAAATCACCTACGACATTCCGAACGTTGGGGATGCGGTGAAAGACCTCGACGAATTCGGGATTATCCGCATCGGAGCCGAGGTAAAGCCGAAGGATATTCTGGTCGGTAAGATTACGCCCAAGGGCGAGCGCGAACTCAGCCCTGAAGAGAAACTGCTGCGTGCCATCTTTGGTGAGAAGGCCCGCGAAGTAAAGGATACCTCACTGCGCCTGCCGCATGGTGAGCGTGGTAAGGTGATCGACGTGAAAGTCTTCACCCGCGATGAACATCGTGATTTACCGGCTGGCGTTGAGAAGATGGTGCGGGTCACCGTTGCCCAGAAGCGCAAGCTAAATCCGGGCGACAAGATGGCAGGCCGTCATGGTAATAAGGGTGTGATCTCGATGATTGTGCCGATTGAGGACATGCCATTCCTTGAGGATGGTCGTCCCGTCGACATCATCCTGAACCCGCTGGGCGTTCCGGGTCGTATGAATATCGGCCAGATTCTCGAAACCCATCTTGGCTGGGCGGCAGATCGTCTTGGCTTCCGCGCCATTACCCCCGTATTTGACGGGGCCAAGGAGTACGAGATTGAGGCCGAACTTGGTCGCGCATGGCTGATTGATCGCGCCTGGAAAGTGATCACCGAACGTGCCTGGCAGTGGATGATTGAAAACAACATCGACACCGAGCAGTTCGTGGATGACGATGAAGTTCGCCGCGTCTTTGTGGATGAGTGGATCGGCGGAAAGGCTGGCTATGACCGCGAACGGCTGGCGCTGGATCGTGTTTATGCCCGTCGCGCTGTGCTGCGTGAATGGCTGGCGGAAGCCGGTTATGGCGCAGATAATATCATATCGTTGGACGTCGGTGAACGGGAAGTCGAAGAGCGTATGCAGCAGGATCAGAACGCGATTGTTGCTACACTGCGCTTATGGATTGAAGCCATCACCGGCGAGGCAGTTGCGGCGGACATGCAAGATCGCGCCCAACTGGAAGACCTGGCCCAGCGAGTATCGTTGCAACACAACGAATACGTCCCTCTCTACGGCAAGATGAAGCTGTATGATGGCAAAACCGGCGAACCCTTCGAGCAGTCAGTAACGGTGGGTGTCATCCACATGTTGAAACTGGCCCACCTTGTTGAAGACAAGGTCCATGCCCGCTCGACAGGCCCCTACAGCCTTGTGACACAGCAGCCGCTGGGTGGTAAGGCTCAGTTTGGCGGACAGCGTTTCGGTGAAATGGAAGTGTGGGCACTCGAAGCTTATGGTGCAGCCTACACCTTGCAGGAAATGCTCACCGTCAAATCCGACGATGTTCAGGGTCGTGTCAAGACTTATGAAGCCATTGTCAAGGGCGAACCGATTGACGAACCGGGTATTCCGGCAAGTTTCCGGGTACTGGTTAAGGAACTGCAAAGTCTGGGATTGGCCGTTGAAGCCATCTCCGAATCAGGTGAAATCATCCGCTTCGGGCGTGAGGACCAGAAGAGCAAGGCCCCACAGATTACGACAGGGCTGCTAGGTCTGGGCAACAGCCGCTCCAACAATTAGTAGTCCGGCAACCTGACATGCAAAGGGCGTGGTCAATTTGATCACGCTCTTTTTTATGTCGCACCATTCTGATCTTCAGCGTCAGCCGCAAGTGCTTCCTTCGCTTCACGAATCCAGCCACGATATTGCTCGGCGGCCTGCAAAGCTCCACTGGCAGAGGCAACCCCGGCGGCCTCGTGCCAGCTTTCGATGGCATCATCCCAGCGGTGCATTTCGGCATACACCAGCCCTAGATTGGCACGAGTCATGATATAGGCTGAGGGGGTGGTCGTCGGTGAATAGATTTCGAGTGCCTCCTGATAAGCCTGCACCGCTCGACCCAGATATTCGTCACTGTTTGCCTCAACATGATGGGCAAGTTGGCGATAAGCACTGGCTAGATTGGTCTGCACAGTGGCGTAGGGGACAGGCCCCTCACGTACTTGCATCTGCGTAAGCGCCTGCCGGTAAGCGGTTATGGCGTTGTTCAAGTTATCGATGGGATTTTCAGTACGGGCGAGTTCCACATAGATGTTGCCAAGATTATTGTGCATAGTCGCATAGGCCACCGGACCCTCGTCGGGCTTGATAAGTTTGATGGCTTCTTTGTAGGCTGTCTCGGCACGCTGGAGATTTTGCTCCCGGTTTTCATATTCGGCAAGTTGCCAGCAGGCGTTTCCCAGATTGTTGAGGGCGACCATAAAATCTACCGCGGATTGATGCGGGTCCCCATGCGAAACGGCCTCGTCGAAGGCGTCAATTGCTTTGCTGAGGTTGGCTTGCTGGTCGGTGAGGAGCGCCAGTGCCCGAAAAGCCGTGCCGAGATTGTTCTGGACGATGGGATAACGCGGGTCGTCGGTCTGGTAAATGGCAAGTGCTTTTTGATAGTGTTCAATGGCCTGCCGAAGATTTTCCTGACGATTCTCACTTTCGGAGAGGTCGGCGTAGAGAGTACCTAGCCGCTGGTGGAGTTTGGCGGTGGTCTCCGTATCGTCAGGCGATGCCGACGTAAGTTGTTCGTGAAGTTCGGCAATCATGTCTTGAAGAGTGGTCATGTTATAATCGCTCCAATACTCTGGCGCTATAGATGGAAATTTGACGGATGACAATTGTTTATCATGACGCAGACGCAAACTCTGAACACCTGAACCAGCGACAGGTGGGATTTATTGGCTATGGAAATCTAGGGCGGGCGCTTGCCCTCAATTTACGTGACAGCGGCCTGAATCTCATTATCGGAAATCAACAGGACCGTTACGCTAGTTTAGCATCAAATGACGGCTTTGAAGTATTTCCGATTGCGCAGGCGGTCCAGCAAGCCGATACCATCTTCCTTATCATACCTGATGAAGCGCTACCCCAGATTTATCTGCGATACGTGGCTCCTTATCTGCGGACGGGCGATATGCTGATATTCGCGTCCGGCTATAACATTGTTTATGGCTATATTGAGCCGCCGGGTTACGTTGATATTGGCCTGATGGCTCCGCGCACACTGGGCGTGGGGGTGCGGGATGGCTACTTAAACGGCCTCGGATTTCCGTGTTTTCTGGCGGTGGGGCAGGATAGTTCGGGCCGGGCCTGGGATTACCTGCTCGGGCTGGCATTGGCGAGTGGTGCGCTGCGACAGGGAGCGCTGGAAGTGGCCTTCAATCAGGAGGTGGAAATTGATCTTTTCGTTCAGCAGACGGTGATTCCCGCCCTGCACGCTATCTTGCAATCGGCGATGTCCACCTTGCTGCATGAGGGGTATCCGCCTGAAGTGATCCTGACAGAGTTGTATTTATCGGGGGAGCTTGGCCTGCTTCTATCGAATGCTGCCAACACTGGCTTTACGAATGCCCTACGCATGATGTCACCGACGGCGCAGTATGGTATTCTCTCTCGTACAGAGCAGTTTCAAGATAACCGGACTCAGCGGTTGATGGAAACCATTCTTGATGGGATTCGTCAGGGCAAATTCGCGCAGGAATGGACCGCCGAATACACCGATGGTTATCCCCGCTCTAACGCTTTGCTGAAGAAGTTTCGCAGTAGCCAACTCTGGGAGTTCGAGGAGGCAACGCTGTCAGCACTCAAAGGGTTAGACTGACAGTAACCTGACCTGTACATCACGCTGAGTAGGGGTACAATTACAAATAAATAGATGCTCTGGATAGGGAATTTTATTATGGCAAGGTATCGTCTGGGAGCCATTCTGTTATTGTTAATGCTGGGATTGACGGCATGTTTTAAAGACGCCGCCAACAGCAACCGCAACCCGACTGTGGTAAATGTCAACGATTTACTGCCGACGGCAACGGCTACTCGTGCCAATTCCCCAGTGCCAACCTTTACGCCCGGCGGTGAAGTGCAAGCGTCGAAGACATTGATTGTGGGTGGACCGCCTGTTGAAGAGGACATGTCAGGAACCGCCGGTGCTGTACCCAACTTTACGGAGGTGCCGCCGGGTGAGGCCACCGTACCGCCGCCGGGATTTGGGGATACGGGGGTTAGCCCGACCGCAACCCGGACCGCCACCACACTGCCCGGAACCCTCCAGCCAACGCCTACCCCTGTCCCTGAAGAACTGGATGAGTGCCTGTACTATGTCCAGAGCGGCGATACCCTGTTCAGTATAGCAGGCTCATATGGCATGTTCCCCGAAGACTTTTATCCAGTCAATCCAGAGCTGGCTGCCAATCCGAATATACTGGACATCGGTCAGGCAATCCGCATTCCGGGATGTGTTTCGGACAATGACGGCATCATCGAGACACCGGACCCCTCTGGCACGATTGATCCGGGGCCAACGGCAGAAGGTGGAACACCCGCGACTCAGACCAGTGGTACAGCCCTGCCGGGTGGTGCGCAGACGTACACCGTCCAGCAAGGCGATACCCTGTTCAGGATTGCATTACAATTTGGGGTCACTGTTCAGGCTATTGTGGATGCCAACGAATTCCTGATTACGGAGAATACCATTATTCGAGAGGGAGATGTGCTCATCATCCCCGCGCCATCGCAGTAATTGAGTTCTAGCCAGAGTAACAGGGGCGGCAGATGTCGTCCCTGTTTTTGATTAGCGATGACCCGTTAACCGATAACCATGTTGTCAATAAGCCGTATCTCGCCAATATACACGGCTAAACTCAACAAGGCTTGCTCAACATCTCCAGTGAATTCCTGAAGCGTGTCAGGATGTGCCACACTCACATAATCAATGCGGGACAGTGGTTCGTCGTTGATTATGTCGGTCATCATCTGGCGCAGTGCAGCCGCATCCGTCTCGCCAGAGTCAAAGCGACTTTTCGCCACTGAAAGGGCACGATAGAGGACGGCAGCGGCAGTACGCTCGCCCGGCGATAAACGGCTGTTGCGGCTGCTCAAAGCAAGTCCATCTGCTTCACGGACAGTGGGATGCACCACCACGTCGAGATTGAAGTTCAAATCACGGACCATGCGTTTGATCACGGCGACCTGCTGGACATCTTTCTGTCCGAAATAGGCACGGGTGGGCTGCACGGCATTAAAAAGTTTCGCCACCACCGTTGCGACGCCCTCAAAATGTCCGGGGCGATGTTCACCCTCAAGCGGTCGGGTGAGTTCTTTGACGATGACGCTGGTTTGAAAGCCGTGAGGATACATTTCGTTGACCGGAGGCGACCACGCCAGATCGACATTTTCGGCCCGCAGCATCTCAATATCCTGTGCTAGATTGCGCGGGTATTTTTCGAGGTCCGCCGGGTCGTTGAATTGGGTAGGATTGACGAAAATGCTGACGGCAACCCGATCATTGTCGCGACGCGCCTGACGGACCAGCGCTATATGGCCTTCATGCAAAGCGCCCATGGTCGGCACGAGACCCCAGGTGAGTGATGGGTCCTGCCAGCGAATAGCTCGCAAATCAGCGATGGTTTCGACAAGTTGGGTCATGCACCCCTCATCTCGTCTATGGCTTTCACAAGACGGTACAACATGGCATTCACTGGTGTAGGAACACCGACGATTTCGCCGCGTCGCATAATCGCACCGTTGATGTTCTCTATTTCTGTTTCTGCACCACGCAGGACATCTTGCAACATTGACGAGCGATTTTGTCCGGTTAATCGCGCCACCTGTTCAACTTGCTGCGCCGCATCACGATAGGGAAGGTCGATATTCTGAGCCTGAGCAACCCGCTGAACTTCTACTGCTGCTTCGTGCAGCAGGTCGCGTGCCCAATCGGAAATGACCAGTTCGCCATTGGTCATGCGCAAAAGGGCTGTGAGTGGGTTGATGGCGGCGTTGACGGCCAGTTTGCCCCACAAAATCCCCTCAATATCTTCCGTTAAATGGGTGCGGATGTCGGCGTTGTTGAATAACTCGGCGAGCGCTTGAACCCGATCATGAATATCAGGGCGGGTGGCTAGATAGGTATCGCCAGTGCCACCATAGCGAATGACACCAACGGCTTCAACGGCAGCGCCCTGTGCAGTCACTCCCAGTGATGCCCTCCGGTCGCCAACATACTGGCGCAGCAGGGTATAATTTTCGAGGCCATTTTGCAAAGTGATGGCAATGCCATCTCCGGTCAATATTCCGGCGGCTTCGGCGGCGACACGCTGTGTGCGATTGGATTTAGTGAGGATAAGGGCAATATCCACCGGCGCGATGGATGCAGGATCGGTCGTGGCCTTCAGTTGAACCTCATCCATTTCTGCCCGGCGCGGGTACTTGATTTGAAGCGGTTGGCGATTGAGGTGGTCAATCTGCTGCTGCCAGTGACCGATGAGCATAACATCCGCGTGAGGGGCTAATCTTGCGCCAAACAGACAGCCCATCGCCCCGACGCCAAAAATGGCAATTCTCATGTGCCAAGCTCATCTTTCAGTTGCTGCCAGACATCATCGGACAGGGCGTATTCATGCTCCGCTGTCGGAAAGGTTCCGGCACGGACTTCAGCATTATACTGTTTCAGTGCGCCGACAATATCATCCCGCAGATGGGCATATTTTTTGACAAATTTCGGCGTGAAATCAGCAAACAAGCCCAGCAGGTCATGAAAGACGAGCACCTGTCCATCGCAGCCTGCTCCCGCACCGATGCCGATGGTTGGGATGGTCAATTTCTCGGAAATTAGTTTTGCCAGACGAGACGGAATGCCTTCCAGTACAATTGCGAAGGCCCCGGCGTCTTGAATAGCCAGCGCATCTTTCACAAGCTGTTTGGCGACATCGACCGTTTTGCCCTGTACCTTGAAGCCGCCAAAGGCACTCACGCTCTGGGGAGTCAGGCCGATGTGACCGTGCACGGCGATGCCCATCTCCACGATTTTGCAGACCGTATCCGCCATAAATTCACCACCTTCCAGTTTGACGGCATCCACGCCGCCTTCCTGCAAGAGACGCGCCGCATTGCGCTTGGCAGTTGCGATGTCGGTCTGGTAGCTGCCGAAAGGCATATCGCCAATCAGAAGTGCCCGCTTAACGCCGCGCCGGGTGGCGGCACAATGCATGACCATCATGTCCATTGTAACGGGGATGGTTGTTTCAAAGCCGTGGACGACCATGCCCAGCGAGTCGCCCACCAGAATGACATCCGCACCGCTGGCATCAACGAGCTGCCCGGAGGGGTAATCATATGCGGTAAGCATGGAAATACGCTCACCACGTTCCTTCATTTCCTGCAACGTGTGGATGGAAACTTTACTACTCACCAACTGCTCCTATCGATACGACAGGTGAATCATAACATACAAAACAGTGTATTTTATCGCCGGGCATCCGCCCATACTTGCTCAACATAGTCCGCAATTTGCTGGCGAAAAACATTCTCATCAAAGCGCAGCGCATTCTCGCGACAGACAGCCGGGTCATAATCATCAGCGTCGAAATTCTGAAGTGCATCCATTAAAGATTCGACGGTCTGCTCCTCAAAAAACATACCAGTTTGCCCCTCGCTAACGGTATCGAGTGAACCACCCGCTTTGTAGGCGATGACAGGACGTCCGGCAGCCTGAGCTTGAACGGGTGTGATGCCGAAATCCTCGTTGCCGGGAAAGACAAAGGCTTTTGCCCGCGCAAATAGCTCGGGCAAGTCTTCATCCGGCACATAGCCCAGAAACTCAACAGTGCGGCCAGCTATTGCCTTGAGGCGGTCAAGATCACGCCCGGTACCGCCGACCTTCAAAGGCAAGTTCAAACGGGTGCAGGCTTCCACCAGCAAATCAACGCGCTTGTAGGGGATAAGCCGTCCGAGGCTCAAAAAGTAGTCATCATATGAGTCAGCGGGTTGGAAACGCTCTTTGACCTGCACAGGCGGATAAATTACAACAGAATCACGGTTGTAATACGTTTTGATGCGCTGCTGAATTTCGGTGCTGATGGCGATGAAGTGATCGACGCGCCCGGCGGCCCGGTAATCAAGTCGCTTCAGGAACTCAATCAGAGGGCGAAGAGCGAGACAAATGGCAGTGGGTACATTTTCGCGCTGCATATAGGCGTCGTACTGCCAGACATAGCGGGTTGGGGCCAGACAGTAGCAGATATGGATGCCACCCGTATGGAGAAAGTGACAGAAACCGCTCTTGTTGCTCAACACCACCTCAAATTCGGATAGATTGACGCCCGACCACGCCAGCGGAAAAAACGGGAAATAGAGCTGGTGTTTTTGATGGATGCCGGGGAGTTTGTCAATCCACAGAGTGTGAATGTCCCAGTTCTGGTAGTGGTCGGGCATGTGGTCACGCCAGTAGATGCTTGTGTACAGCGGGCTATCGGGATACATGTGCATCAATGCCTCAAGCACATCTTCAGCACCACCGATCTGATTCAGCCAGTCATGTACAATGGCGAGTTTCATCTGCTATCCCGTTCGTGTGTAAGCCCGGTAACGATTATACACAAAGATACAAAAACCCCGGAGCTAAAAAGTCACCGGGGTTCAATGTTACGTCGTATGTGAAATCAATTGTGGAATTTAACCCTTGCTGCCCCCTCCCTAAATCCCTCCCCGCAAAGCGGAGAGGGACTTTATGGCTTATCAATGCGAGATTGCCTCTCCTCCGCAGGGCGGGGGAGGTGGCGCGAAGCGCCGGAGGGGGTGGGTCCATGGTTACATTTCACATAGAGCGTATGCCAGAAGGTCACTGGGTTAACTTTGTGTGCCGCCGACAGTCACATTATCCACGCGCAGGGTTGGTGTGTTGATTGAGCCAAACAGTGGAATAACCTGTAGATCGCTACCGACCTCGCTGATGTTCTTCAGCAGGTCTTGCAGGGTAGTAGCAATGGTCACACCGGAAACAGGTTGGGTAAGTTTGCCGTTCTCGATCCACTGCCCATAGGCTCCCATCGAGCAATCGCCGGTGATGGGATCAATACCGCCAGTTTGCATGATGCGCGTGACGAACATGCCATTGTCGATTTCGGAGATGATTTCTTGTTGAGACTTCGTGCCGGGCTGTAGATAGAGATTGCTGATGCCCAGCGATGGAACCTCACGGTGGGACCCCCGCTGGGCATTTCCGGTTGATTGCACACCGTCTTTGCTGGCGGTGTAGGTGTCATAGACGACATTCTGGAAAACGCCCTCATCAATCAGGCGGGTGATGCTGGTGGGCACACCTTCACCGTCAAATGGAGCCGACGATAATCCGCGCTTCAAACGCCCATTGTCAATCAAGGTCACCTTGTCAGACGCAATATCCTGACCGAGTTTGTTGATAAGGAAGGAGCGGCCTTTTTGATGGGACTCGGCGGTGAGTGCCCGCGAAACGGCTCCCAGCAACTCGCCTGCCACAATCGGGTCAAGAACCACCGTACAAACCTGCGTGGGTACAGCCTCGCCACCAAGCATACTCACGACACGTTCGGCGGCCTCTCGCCCGATTTCTTCAGGATCAAGGTCACTGAAAAAGTTGGATGCCTTGACGGCAAAAGCCTGGCTGACACTGGTCCCATCACGCCCGACAACCATCAGGATTGAGACGGCGGCGGTGCGGCTGTAAGAACCAGCGAACCCGTTGGAGTTTGCCAGATAGACGTGGGTAATGAAGTCGAGATACTGCGCCATCGGCACCATTGCCAGCCGAGCATCATGGGCGTGGGCAGCCTGCGTGATGGCCTTCATTAGCTCGATTTTTTGTTCGGTGGAGACGTTTTGTAGTTCAGGGTCCCATATTTCGAGGTCCATAGCGGGAATTTCGGCGGGTTGAGGAAGTTTTCGGAAGTCGTCAGGTGAGGCAATGGAGGCGAGTTCGACGGCGGATTTCCACGTCTGCTCAATGGCGTTATCCCCGAAATCGGAGGTATAGGCGTAGCCGACCCGTCCATTGTCGATGACACGGACACCAACACCTTTTGAGCCAGATTGTGACAGTTTCTCAACGTCGCCATTGCCAAGCTGGATGGTGGTTTCAATTTCGTCAATGATAAAGGCTTCGGCCTGCACGCCGTTAACGGAGGCATTTTCGACGATACGTTTCGCTAAATCTAGATAATCAGTCATCGCTAAATTCCCATCGTGGCTGCAACGGGTTCATCTGTGCCACCAACGGTGACAGCCGGAATGCGGATGGTTGGCTGTCCGACACTTACGCGGGCGGTCTGGAACTTCCCACATGTGCCACGACCCGGATCGAGGGCCAGATCAGTGCCCACCATGTCGATCTCGGAAAGGACTTTTGGACCATTGCCCATAACGGTTGCGCCACGGACCGGCGCGGTTAACTTGCCATCCTCAATCAGATAGGCTTCGGTGGCGTTGAAGACAAAATCGCCCTTGGCAATTTCGGCCTGACCACCCGCCATCTGCTTGATGTAGATGCCCTTTTTTGTTTCTGCGATGATTTCCTCGGGATCGTTTTCGCCAGCCCCGATGAAGGTGTTGGTCATGCGCGGCATGGGTAGATGGCGGAAACTCTGGCGTCGCCCGTTGCCGGTCGATTCACGATTCATGCGGCGGGCTTCCACGAGGTCCCACATATATTCTTTCAAGATGCCTTTTTCGATGAGGGTGGTGCATTGGGATGGTGTGCCGTCATCGTCAAAGAGAAGGCTGCCACGACGACCCGGAATCGTGCCATCATCATAGGCAGAGATGAGCGGTGACGCCACCTGCTCGCCAATGCGGCCCGCGTAGGCTGAACTGCCTTTGGTGATGAAATCGGCTTCCATTTGATGCCCGCAGGCTTCATGAAAGAGGACACCGCCCCATCCATTGCAAATGACAACCGTCATATCGCCTGCCGGGGCCGGACGGGCATCCAGCATTTTAATCGCGGATTCGGCTCCTTTTAGAACACTGTCGTCAAAATTGTTCTCGTCCAATATTTCGAGACCCTTTTGCCCCCCGAAGGCCGCCATTCCACGCTGGATGACGTCACCTTTTTGGGCAATCACAAGACCTCCCACTTCAACGAAACTGCGATCATCCTCAACCTGTAGACCATCTGAATTGAACATCCAGACCTTGCAGTTGAGTTCCCCATATTGGGCCATGAACTGTTTGACCTGTGGGTTATAGCCACGAGCCACGATGTCGGCATCGCTGAGCAGTTTGGCCTTGACGGCGATTGACAACTGATCGAACGACTTCAGTACCGGGGAAAGCACCGGGCGTGATGTTTTAGAGAGGTTGATTACGGTCTTTTGCGATGAACCTTTACCTGCCGCCGCAGCCGCCGCAGCCGCCCTCAGCAGACTTTCTTCGCTCAAGTCATCCGTATAGGCATAGGTGACCAGATTGCCGAAAAATACTCGGATTCCCGCGCCCTGATCAACACCACGCACCGCGTTTTCAATTTTGGAATCTTCCATTCTCAGACTTAAGGAGGTTCGATCCTCAACATATATTTCCGCCAGGTCACCCCCGGTCTTGAGTGCTTCGGCCAGCACTTTCTGGACGGTGGATTCTGGTATCATAACTGGCTCCTTCAATTAACAGTGTCTACAACATATAATACACCTGAACAGTGAAAAATGTTTTAACGATAAAAAACTTCTCATTCACTTCTCTGCCTCGCAAACGTACCATACTGAAATAGTGGTCCCGTTCATCGGGCGATGATACCGTTTGAACGGAACAAACTGCAACATCTCTGTTTCCAGCGGCACATCTTCGAAAGTCTCGATGATCAGGTAAAACGGCAAATGGTCAGCGGCATATGTCTCAACATCGGTTTGTAAGGTGGCTAATTGATCCAGTTCATCCGGTTTTGGATAGCGGTCATGATCGCAGTTCAGGTCCAGATCACCGTAATCGAAATAGTGCTGGTAGCGGTTACATAGCATGAAAACGCCCTTGACCGGGATGGGCTTGTTCTCGTTTTGCTGTGCAATTTCGTCCAAAGCTCTATCAAGGGCGTAGGCGCTTTGCGTACCCCGGTAGTAGTCGTTTTGATCCCACAGCGGGACACTCAGCGATGTGGCATTGGTCATGGCATCCACGGCAAATGGAAGCGCAAAACCTGCTCCCCAGATCATGATGATAATTGTTGGAACGGCACTGGCAAGGCGCAGGCGACCTGTCGTTATTTGCCGATTACGTAGAAGCGTTTGCAAGGCAAAAAATCCACCCGCCAGCAGCAAGGCCATGGCAAACACACCGGGAGTTAAGTAGCGGGTGCGGGTACGCCAGACCAGCATCACGCCGGGAAACCACATCGCAATGAACCAGCCCAGCCCATAAGCTGCTTTGGGTGGCGAGTGCCATAAGCCGAGGATGGTTGCGCCCAGAAGCAGCAAAACCATTGGTTCCGACAGCATCATAGACGCCTGGGTCCATAGATACGTGAAGCGGTTGACATCGCCTTCATCAAAGGGGCTGGTATCGGCCAGCGATTGGTCGATAAGCACATAATAATCCCCATCCAGCCCGGCAATGCCCGCCGGAATCAGGACAGGTAACCACACGACAATACAGGTCAGCCCGGCGATAACGAGCGCGGGGAGATAACGGCGCAGCCTACCCACAAGCCATGATTCATTTGATGAAGGGTGATTGCCGAGGAACAACACAGCTAGCACCGGAACGACTGCCACAAAAGTCAGTGTCAATTTTGCCATAATCGCCAGCCCGACGAGTGTCCCGACAATCATCGCCCGGCGGCGAGTGGGTTTTTCAGCGAGATAAACGCTCTGCCATGCGACGAGCACCCCAAAACACCCGGCAAAACCATCGGCCAGTACCATGCGCTCGTAAAACAGAGAGAAAGGGGCCAGTGCATAAAATGCGACCGCTAACAAGCCCGCTTGTGTATTGAACAGCTTGCGTGTTAGAGCGAACAGGCCAGCACTGCCAATGAGTGAAAATAGGGCAACTGCCCAGCGCGAAACCAGCAGGGCATTGAAACGGTCACCCTGAAAGGGAGCCAGCCAGACATACAGCAGAAATTTGCCCATGCTGCTACGGGCGGGATGTCCATTAAAGGCGGCTTCGGCACGAGCAATATGGCGATGCTCATCAATGAAGAAGGGTAGATGAAGCGCGTTGTGTGCCCTCAAGAAAAATTGCAGCCACAGCAAAAAAACAATCGCCAGTAGGATTAAGGCACGATTTCTTGTCATGAATCCCCGATATCGACCAGAATTCTGTTTCTATCAACCTATACGCAAAATTATTAGTAGGGTTGTGAAAAGACGGGCGTCGGTGATGCTTTGACCGATTGGCTAGCGACCCCTCCGGTGTGGTGTTTTTTCGGAGGGGCGTGGTACACCGCGTCCCGCATTGAACCGCCCCTTATCAGTCAAAGCCTTCCACCACCGATTATTTTATTGGTTTTATATCTAACGCTAATTAATTAACTAACTTTGTAAATTAATTCCCTGTCCGAAAGCGATCACATGAGCGGGAATTAATTAACTTTGTAAATTAATTCATCGACACGGCTTGAATAGCAGAGGTTTGCTAAACAAAAAACCCCCGAACGAAGCGGGGGAACATAGGCATCAAGTTAAGGAAAATCACGGGCCAAAAGCTGAAAAGTAGCGGGGCGTGTTTTTCTTTTCTGAATGCTACAGCGAGCGAGGGTAGGTAAGAT
>JAKEEQ010000181.1 GCA_022616515.1 Chloroflexota bacterium
CCCAGCGGTGCGAGGCGTTGGGAAGCAACGGGCACATTAGGCAGCCAGCCTTCCGTAGCGGCTGTAAAGTCAGGGAGCGGTTTTAGGGATGACAGGAATTCACCCCCACCCGTGCCCATATCGAGCAAAGCCGTCGCAGCGGGCAGGTAGCTCTCAATAATGGCGCGATAATCCCAGGGCGGTTTGTCTTCGTGCCAGCGACCGCGCATCCAGCTAAAATCCCAACCTTCAAACGGGCCATCCAGCGCTTCTTGAATGAGTGTGTCAAACACCGCTGTAGCCATCCATGGGTTGGTAACCCCGAAAATAATCGACGATGAACTGGCGCGGATAACCGACACGCTGCTCATCTTCGCCCGGAAACTCGTACATGCTGAGCATAAACTGCATGGGATAGGCCGGAGATTGGCGGATTGTCCGGCGTTTTACGTTGTCCACGTAAAAGTCGACACCCGTTGGCTGCCATTCAACGGCGTAGATGTGAAATTGTGCTGCGTTCATGGGCAATGTGTAGCGATAAAATTCGTCGGTCAACGACTCGTCTCCCCACGGGTGGATGCCACAGCGGACTTCGGTTGATGTTGGTGTCATTTGATCGCCGAAGACCTCAAAAATTAGGATTTCACCAGACTCCTGTGGCATCTCCTCAAAACCGATCATCCACAAGGCGACCATATTTAGGTTGGACTGCACCACCTTCATGCGTGTTTCAAAATAACCATACTGTGGGGTATAGGTGCGGCGGGTGGTTTGCGCCTCACGGACAATGCATGCTTCGTTGAACAAATGCTGCCCCTCATTGCTGCCGACTGCCCCGGCGAACAGTCCCGTTTGAATGGAGGAACACTTCACGTCGCCATTAAATTCAGGGCACCACGGCGGCTGATCTTCTTCTATTTTGAGGACGAGCATGTTGTTCTGAATGGCATAGCGCGGCGTGGATTGCTCCCGCGAACTCCAGTGAGGCAGATAGTAAGGCACCCATCTGTCGAGATTTAGTTGGTCACTTTCAAATTCGTCGTTGAATTCAAGCCAATAGCCAGGTTTGTCGAGCGGGTTTGCTGGAATATCTCCGGACGTCACGAATGCCTCCCTTGCGACTCGGTTCTGACACACCCTTAACTATACTTCAACTCGACATATCCTGTGTATGTGGAGGTGACCTCCCCGGCGGATCGCGTCGTCACGTTTCGCGGGCGAAGATTAAAGCAGACATGGCCGCCACGAATCCCAGCAAACCGGCTAACATTTTCTGGGCACGCAGTGCTTTGCGCCGCTGCCAGGAACTGGCCCAGAAACGTGAACGGCGGGTTCTGGCATAAACTCTGTCAGGCACTGGTTTCCCAGATTCGTCTTCGACCTGTTGAGGCTCGACATGGTCTGTGAGTTTGTCAATCGGGTTCTGCACAACACCGACTGAGACAATTTTAGAGCCATACCGCCGTGCGAATACCTGCGTGAATTCGGCTCCCAGCAGCAGTATCTGTGACGAGTAGTAAATCCAGGCCAGCAGCAGCACCAATGCCCCGGCAGCGCCATAGGTCGAGCCGAAATTGCTGTTACCCAGATACACACCCAGAATGTACTTGCCCACATTAAACAACACTGCCGCGAAGAATGATCCTACCAGAACATCACGCCACTCAATCTTTGCGTCGGGAAGGATTTTGAAGATGAGTGCGAACAGACCCGTGAAGATAAGAAGTGAGACAACTTGATTGATGAGGATAACGACACCATATGTCTGAGGGAGCAGGTCCTGAATGTAATCATTCAATGCACCCACACCGGCACTGATGACCAGCGTCACCATCAGCAAAAAGCCGACACCCAGCACCATTGCAAACGAGAAAAAGCGATCCTGTACAGCGTCGAGGACATCATACACGATTCCGCCGTCACGGGAGGGTGTTTCCACATCCCAGATGAAGTTAATGGCCGTTTGTAGGTGGCGAATGAGGGCCGCCGAAGAGATGATGAGTGTCGCAAAACCAATGATACTGGCAACGGTGTCACCGGAGGATTCGCGGGCATTTCTAATGAGATTCTGGATAAGTTCGGCCCCTGCTGCCCTACCAGCCCACTAATTTCCTCGACAACCCGCCCTTGCACGGCGACTTCTCCGAAGGCCAGTCCCGATACCCAGATCACAATCAGCAGCATCGGCCCGACGGAGAACACCGCATAATAGGCTAAAGCAGCCGCCAGCATCGCTGCCTTATCGCTGTTCCACTCATCAATGACTTCTGCTGCGAAATCATATATTTTCTTGAGATATTTCATCCATCCCTCCCGCAGGGTTAGTCGTTGTTCATCAGCTTAGCGGAAGGGAGCAAGAAAAATATTAACGTTCGCTGCGCATATAAAATTCAGCTAAAATTCACATTTCAGCACTTTAACGGCGTTATAATATTAGTGCAATGCGATTAGTTTTATGTGGAAATATATTACAACATAGAATTTATTCGGGGATTTTTCCCAACGCCAGATGGCGTGTTAGGACTTGCACGACAATGGGCTGCTTCCGGGCAGCCTGTTGTTTTTGAAAGCGCAAAAGCACCTTCCCCAATTATGCACCACTTTGCACAGGTCCACCAGCCGTCAGTCTGATAGACGCTCATATAATCGAGGGAAAAAATAGGGCGGGCACTCACCCGCCCATGATGGTTAAACGGTCGATTTCTGAAGAAATTCGAGGGCTTTTTCTTCGGAGGAAAGGATGCGGACTGACAGCGCATTCTGTGACGCCAGCACCTTGCTGATGAAATTGTTGAAGGCATTCTTGTCATCATAGTACAGCACGAAACCAAGTTTGGGGTGCATGACATTGCGGCCCAGTACGGGATTGCTCATCAACTGCGCAATCGAGAAATCTACTTTCTTGACGGTCGAAACATCGCAGAACAGGTGAATTTTGTCGGCATCTGTTTTTTCGAGTTCTTCAAAAAGCTGCTTGTTCGCTTCTTCGACATCGGGAATGCTGACCGTATCCCCGTACACGATTTTGAAAATGTCTGGTTCACGATACCAGGTGGTTGAGTTAGACATGCTGAAACTCCGTTGTATCACTATTTGCCAGCAGGGACATCGGGTGTAAACAATATTCTAACTTAATTATATATTATTTTGCTACCGGACTTGACGTGGACCTCAAATTTCGTTAATTTTTCATATGTAATAGCGATATTATTTTTTCACGCCTTTCGACAGTGTTGTTATCGGGAGCCATTTTATCTACTCGTAGAAAGGCACTTATATGTTGCATTATCCCGTCAATGTAGTGAAGTGGAAGCAGCTTGTCCCCCAACTTATAAAAACCATGCATCCGCCCGACCCCAATCCACGGGCACCGTTTGAACAATTGTATAGCGACCTGATGGAACCCATTGAACGCCTGAACTGCGAACAGTTTGAGGCTGATCGTATCGAGTTTAAATTGGTGGAGTTGGATTCTGAGTATGCCGCTATCGCGACGAAGATCGTGAGTTTGGGCTATGGCACGCGCTATCTGCGGCGCGGAGCCTATCTAACCCAACTGGTCCATTTCATTGATCTGGATAACCAGCGGATGGCGGTAGCGACTTATGATACAGGTGAGGGTGAGTTGGTGCTGGGGACAGTCAGCGGTTACATGGAATTGCCAGAAGTCCTTAACTTATTTGAGCCAACCGGACAGGCAGGTTGGGCGCACCATTTCGATGAAATTCCGGCTGAACTCAAACGCTTTGCCATGCATCCCCTGCTGGATGGGCGTCGTCTGGCTGAGCCGTATATGAGCTGGCTCAACACGTATAAGCGATTGATTACGCGCGGGATGGTTCAGGTACTGCTGGATGAATTCAAAGACCATAACGCCCGCGTTGCCTACTACATCATTTCGCCCAAAATTGAACGGTTTGTGCGCTCAACGGGCATGAGTGGTGAACGGATGGAACTGGTCCCGGCGGATAATGAATATGCCTATACAGTGCGGCAGGTGTATCCAATCTACTGGAAGCCGGATGCCCCGCGCGAAGAGCAGCCCTATTGTTATGTCCTGCCGGATTTAGCCCTTGAAGCGGACGATGAGCAACGACTGCTGGCAGAAGTGCACGGATGATGAACAGCAAACCCCCATCCAGCCACGATGGGGGTTATTGCTGCGGAATTGAACGCCTTACTCATCCCAGTGAAACACAAAGCGGTCGGTGGCCTCAATTCGCGCCAGGCCATAATGCACAACTGACTCACAGTCCAGCGCCATCTTGTGCGATAATTCGCATTCGACAGTGTAGCTTACAGTCCGGTTCCAGGCCGCGTTGTAAACGATGACTTCATCTTCAGGATAGAAGTTGATGCTCTGCACATCAGCCCTCAATGGTTCCCCCGAAGAGTTCTGAAAATAGGCGTATTTTTCGTTATCGGGTTCACGCTGGATACTCGTCGGGTGGGTGATGAGCCGCAGTGCGACATAGGATAGGATGATAGCAATGATGGTATAACGGATGAAGAGACGCATAGTGCCACCTCAATGATTTAATGATAGAATCCTGCAAGAATCATTAAGGTGGCGAGGAGGAGTACCACATGCGTTAATTTAAAACTTATTCTGATTTAATTCTATAACGAACCCCATTGGAATTCAATAAATCTGTTATAAAGCTTAACAATTTTTTATGGCGTTTTAACATAACTTGTTCCGTTGCCGAATATCAATTCAAATCCTTTACTGCGCCATGTGTCTTGAAATGACCCCATTTTGGTAAGGGCTTCATCGCGGGATGGGAAGATTTCTGGACCGGCCACCATATGAGATAAGAGGTCAAAAGCACAACCCGCCAGACGACCTTCAAAGTCAACCGGGCGCTCCCCAATAGCGTCGAACAGTGTTTCGTGGGTGTTAGTAAATCCAGACGCGGACTGTTGGGCCAAACTTTCTAAAGGTGCAACGATTTCCGTAATATCCAGCCAGCCGTTGTCAATCCAGAACTGCGGCATGATGAGCAAAATCCTGCGCGGGATAAAGGGCGTGTCCGCTAAATGTGTGATCTATAAATTACGGACCCTGAAGGGATAGCAAATCGAATCCTTCGCGAGATTTGCGCGGTGACCAATACCCGGATCTGGCAGGGGCGCTTTTATAACAATGTGACCCGCATCCGCGACGGTATCATCTATCTCGACATGCAGGTGCATCGTTCATCATGGTTCAAGATTATTTTAATGCGATTACCCTGAAAACTTAATGCCGCAAGATGCAACCTTTGTGGAAAGTCGGTATAGTTAACGTTCATAGAAAATGCTGACATTGATGCCTATTTGTGTACAATAGGGCGATGAACCTGATGGATGACACAACAAGCACAACTGAGGAACTAAAACGTGGCAACGATGCAATTAGCGGAACGGCATATCATCCACAAAGACGATCCGCGCTGGTCCGCCATTGATCAGGCGGCCTGGGCATCCA
>JAKEEQ010000182.1 GCA_022616515.1 Chloroflexota bacterium
CCCAATGCGCCATTGAGTACAAGATCAATTTCGGCACGACCACGTTGTGCCCAACCGATAATCAGCGCCGCCAGCAAACCTGTTGAACCAGCCATCATGGTATTCATGACGATTGGAATCACGCTGTCATCCATGACCAGTGTTGAACCGCCATTGAAGCCAATCCAGCCGAACCACAGGAGCATCACACCCAGCGCAGCCATCGGAATATTGGCGCTCGGCATCTTTTGCGGGGTGCCGTCCGCAGCGAAGCGGCCCTTACGTGCACCGATAATCAAGAGGATGGCAAGTGAAGACCAGCCACCGACGCTGTGGACAACGGTTGATCCAGCAAAGTCAATGAAACCGAGGTCTTCCAACCAGCCCGTGCTTTCACCGGCGAGGCCATTCCATGTCCAGTGACCGAACACCGGATAGACAATCCCGCTGATGACGAACACAATCAGCAGATAAAAGCCAAATTTGAGGCGTTCAGCAACAGCCCCTGACAGAATAGTGACTGCTGTACCACAGAACATAATCTGGAACAGCATAAAGACGAAGAATTCAGCGGTGGTTCCGAAGCCGCCAGTGGTCCCATAGTCGGGTATGAAGCGCGTCAGGCCCAGATACCCGCCTTCGGTAGCACCAAACATCAAGGCGTACCCGAAAATCCAGAAGATGACGGTAGTAATTGCAAAGTCGGTCAGATTCTTCATCACGACATTGATATTGTTCTTACCGCGAACGACGCCTGTTTCCAAACACAAGAAACCTGCCTGCATCAAAAAGACTAAACCGGAGCCCAAAAGGACCCACATAATATCTATATTCGCCATTGGTTTTCCCCCGTAACTGTTTGTTACATAACTTCCGGCTGAACCGAAGTTGCATCGACTATATGACATTCACCAGCATCTGTCATTTAGTTAAATCGCACAAAGCAGGGGGTACAGGAACCGCATCGTGAAGCGCTTCTTGAGGGGTTTTCTGAGAATCTCTAACCAGATTTGGATGAATCTTCTACAAATTAAATGAGAAGCGGATGAATTTGGTTAAGAATTCAAAGAGGAGTTTTTGTGCAGGATAACGAAAAATAATTTGTCTGAATCATCGGATGATTCTGTTTATTCAGACTTTTTAGTGAAAATGACCATAAAAAGAAAGCCAAAACACGCTATGTGTTACAACCTGCAAAGAGATTGGGTCTTGTGTGGCACGTTCCTGTGCTAAACTGAGAGGAGATTTCGGCACAACGGAGCGTTAAATGGACCGCCGGACGCAGGAGCAGTACATCAAGCAAATCTTCGCCCTCAGCGACGCACATTCTCGTGAAGACATCGAGCAAAATTACCGGGTCATGTTCAGTGAGAATCAGGCCGACGCCGATACCGAGTCCGCACTGTCAATGCAGGAAAGCCTGCGATTTCTGCACGCTGTCGCAATGTTTTGCTTCGGGAATCTGGATGCGCTGGACGATGTGTTCTACAGCCTGCCATCGCGTCGCGGGCCAACCGTCCTGAATGAATGGGGCAAAATAGATTATGGCCTGCGGCGCGTCTATTCTGAGAGGCGAAATTTGGCGTATGCCCTGCGCGATTTAACGCCGCTGCCAGATGTGCTGTTCGATATCGACAGGCCGCGCCAGATGCGTTCATGGTTTAAGCGGCACCGCGAACACCTTGTCTGGGATGACGAACGGGGGGTGTACATCTTTACGGAGGCGCAAACATCCAATGGACGCTTCTCGCAGGAACATTATCTGGACTATCTCGTGCCGCGCTCGCTAGCCGTTAACCGTGAACATCTCGTCGAACTGTTTTTGAATCTTGATGATTTGATCGACGGTAATCTTAACGATTCCAATTCAGACGATCCGCGTGTTGTGGCTCATCGCATCCGTTACAGTACGCATTATTTCATCATCGCCATAGGGGCATTTTGTCTGGGGTATATCGGAGCGGTGAAGTATGCCATTGCGCTGCTGCCGCCGAAAAAATATCCGGTGGATATTCTGCGTGAGGCGTGGGGCGAAGAAGATTTAGCGCTCTTCCTCCGGTCATATGGCACCATTCGGAGTACGATCACGGCGCTGAGGGATTTAACGCCCATGCCGGACGACATCTTCGACACCAACAATCCGGCCCGCTGGCTGGCATGGTTCGATCAAAACAAGATACGCCTCAAGTGGAATAGTGATTATCGAGAGTATACGTTACGCAAAATGTGAAATATGAAATGAACTCCCCCATTCATGGGGGAACTTTTGAGATGGACTTCTCGGCGCTATCAGTTCCCTCTCCATTTATGGGGAGGGTTAGGGAGGGGAAAAACGGTCATGTTCTGCCATGCAATGCACATTTTGCATACGTTCAGGAGACGCTAATCGACGATGCCCTCGCTGCGCAGCATTTCACGGAAGGGCGCTAACTCTTCCAACCCATCCAGCCACGCGATATTCTGTCCATCAATGGCAGGCTGCACCACCGCCACCAACGGGCGTGGAATCCAGCACAGCAGGAAGCCGTCTTCGCTGTAATAGACCCATGTATCCCAGGGTGGCAAATTCTGAAAGTCGAAAAAGCCTTCCGTAACCGTGCTGGCAGTGTTGTCGGCTGGATCAATCAGTCGCACGAACAATAAGCGGCCCCCGGCCAGCGGATTTTCGTCCAGTTCCGGGCGAAACAGGATGACATCTGTTTGTTTGTGGACGACGGCCTTATACTGCTCGGCAACCGAACCGTTTACATCGGGTGGGGTGCGCAGCGACACGCTGTCCATCGACATCACCGATAGACACCATGTCACGGTTTCCAACAAACGCTGCTTGAATTGGGCAAGAGTTATGCTTTCCACAGTTGCATCCTACGCTGGCAAAAATTTAGAAGCGGTATTGTATCAGTAAATTGCGGTTATACTCAACGAAAACTCGCTAGCCGTGAATAACCGATGCGGCGCGTTCCGTCGGCGGCGGTGTTGACATACATTACCCATTGATCCCGGTCCAGTTCGGCAAAGTCAACCTGCTCGGCGTAAAGGCTGGTTCCGCAGGTCGTGCAAATGACATGCCGCACCGGAACCCACGCCCCAAACACCTTTTCCACAATAATCTGGGTATAGGCTTCCCCGGTCGCTTCACAATTTGAACATTGCCACTGATGACTCATAGATTATCCATTCATCAAATTTTGCGAGATGGCGTTGTGGCGCTCCAGCAGCACGGGCAAATCAACCGTCGTGGGCTGCCCTTCGCGGACCACCACTCGTCCATTGATAATACTATAGTCAACTTGCGGAATGGTGCAAAACATAAGCGCCGCAACAATATCGTGATGTGCCCCGGCGAAAAACGGCGTATCCACATTGATGGCGATAAAATCGGCGGACATACCCGGAGCCAGTGCCCCAATATCATCGCGACCCAACACCCTTGCCCCGCCGAGGGTTGCAATCTCCAACGCCTCACGCGCCGTCAATCCCGCCGGATTTTGGCCTGCTCTTTGAGCCAGCATCGCCATTCGCGCTTCCGCCAGCAGATGCCCGCTGTCATTGGAGGCTGAACCATCAACGCCTAATCCAACCGGCACGTTATGATCGAGGCACATGCGAATCCGGGCAATGCCGCTGCCCAGCCGGAAATTGCTGGTCGGGCAGTGGGCAATCCCCGTTCCGGTCCGCCCAAACATCGCAATGGCCTCATCGCTAAGATGCACGCAGTGAGCATGCCATACATCGTCGCCCACCCAGCCAACTTCCTCGGCATAATCACCCGGCTTTAGACCGAATTTTTCAAGGCTGTAGGCCACATCGGGGGCTGTCTCTGCCAGATGAGTATGGAGACGCACACCGGGATAGGACCGTGCCATCTCCGCCGACTCGCGCATCAAGTCGAGTGACACGGTAAACGGCGAACAGGGCGCAAGGGTAATTCGCAGCATACTGTGACGGCTGTTGTCGTGGTAGGTTTCGATGATGCGCTGCGAGTCCTTGAGGATGTCTGGCTCTTTCTCGACCACCGAATCGGGGGGCAGGCCGCCCTCGCTCCGTCCCACACTCATGCTGCCCCGGCTGGCGTGGAAACGAATGCCAATCTCCTGCACCGCTTCGATTTCATCATCGAGTGTGCAGTCGTTGGGGAAGATGTACAGGTGATCGCTGGCGGTTGTGCAGCCGGACAGCATCAACTCGACACAGGCCACCCGCGTACTGACCTGAATCGCCTCGGCGGTCAGATTCGCCCAGATCGGATACAGCTCCAGCAGCCACTCAAAGAGTTCGTTATTCTGGGCATAAACCCGCGTCAGGCTCTGGTAGAGGTGATGATGGGTATTCACCAGCCCCGGCAGCACCACCTGACGCCCTTTGTGGTCAATCACCTCATCGGCGGTATCAGGTAGTTCGCCGGTGGTGCCGACCTGTTCGATCACATTATCGCGCACAAAAATTGCGCCGCCTGGGATCTCGCGGCGGTCACCGTCCATGGTGATAAGGGTGTGAGCGTTTTTTACAAGTAAGGTAGCCATTGTTACGATCCTGAAGTGGAAGAAATATTATGTCGCGTAGGATGAAATATGGGTTATGTTGTGGTTTGATATGGGACGCGGTGTACCGCGCCCCTCCGTAACGCCATTTACAGGAGGGGTTGGGTATACCCGATCCCGCTTTGTAAATAACCCGGACTATCTTGTTAAAATACATCATGACGTATGTCTGGTCACATCTCACGCATCAAGAAACTATAGCAACAACTCCCTAAATCCGACAATATGAATGCGGAGGTAAAACGTTGACCTGTGAGCACAGTTTCGTAGTGCCTGTCACGTTTACGGGGATGTATACTTATGTTTGGTAGGTCCACCCTAGCATTCGCAGATATGGAGGAACCCATGCGACAAATTCTCATCATTTTAATTCTTGTTGTGATGGTCGCGGCTGGTGTTTTACCCGCGATAGCACACCAGGAACCAATCCGCGCCAGTCAACGAGCACAAACTGGCGACCTAGTGACTTCTAATAATGAATATGCATTTGACCTGTATGCTGCCCTGCGCAGCGCGGACGAAAACTTGATTTTTTCACCATACAGTATCTCAATGGCACTGGCGCTGGTGTATGCCGGAGCACAAGGCGACACGGCTACGCAGATGGCGGAGACCCTGCATTTTGACATGCCGCGCGACGACCTGAACGCTGCCTTTTTCGATCTGCAAAACGCATTCAATGCAGAAATCGAAATACCGGAATACGCTAACCCATCAGAACTGAACATCGTCAACGGACTGTGGGGCCAATTGGGCTATCCGTTCCGTCCAGAATACCTCGACCTGCTGCAAACTCAGTATGAAGCCGGGTTTGCCCCGGTCGATTTTGCCAATGAACCCGAAGCAGCCCGTGACCTAATTAACGGCTGGATCAGCGAAAACTCCAACGAGCGCATAACGGAAATGTTGCCAGAAGGCTATGTCTCGCCAATGATGCGAGTCATTCTGGCTAATGTGATCTTTTTCAAAGGGATATGGCTGATGGAGTTCCCGAAAGATCGAACCGAGGATGGTCAGTTCACGCTATTGGACGGTAATGACGTTACGGTGCCTATGATGCATCAAGAATTGATAACGTATCCGTATCTGGCTGGCGAGAATTATCAAGCCATTGAGCTTTTGTTTCAGGACGGGACACTTGAGAACAACTCTTTTGAAATGGCAATGCTCTTTGTCCTGCCCAATGAGGGTGCATTTGAAGATGTTGAGGCTCTACTGGACGCGACATGGTTCAATAGCACAATGGAATCTCTCGATTACACACTGATGAATCTCTCGATGCCCAAATTCAGCTATGAAAGCAATCTCAGTCTAACCCCAATTTTGAGTGAAATGGGAATGCGAGATGCGTTTGATCCATCACTGGCAGATTTCTCCGGTATCGTTGAAAATCCAGATGAATCGTTTTACATCGATTCTGTACTACATACGGCAAACATTGATGTTAATGAAATTGGCACTGAAGCGTCTGCGGCAACGGTGATTGGCATGGGTGGTGGCGGTTCACAAGTAGAACCCATTGAGCTGACGTTTAATAGGTCCTTCATCTACGCGATTTATGATCGGGTAAGCGGGTCAATTCTGTTTCTGGGGCGGGTATTGAATCCCGCATTGTGAAGTCACAATCATGCTTGCTGTCAGGCAAACGGTGTGCAGACATGGAACTTGCAACGACCTAAAATCGTTATACTCACATCAATGAGTAAATTTTAGGGAGCTTTTATGCGACGGACATTTTTTGTCATGCTGCTGGGCATGATGATTGCTGGTGGCAGTTGGCCCACCATTGCTCATCAGGAACCAACCATGATCGCTCAACCCGCTCAAACAAGTGATCTCGTCACTGCCAACAATCAATTCGCCTTTGACCTGTATGCGGCACTCGGCGAGGGAGAAGATAATCTGATCTTCTCGCCATACAGTATCTCAATGGCGCTGGCGATGGTGTATGCCGGGGCGGATGGCAATACCGCTGCACAGATGGCCGAGACTCTGCATTTTGATATGCCGCGCGAGGACCTGAATACCGCATTTTTTGAGCTGCAAAACGCTTTCAATGCAGACGTTGAGTCATACGAAGATGTGACGCCATCCGAGTTAAACATCGTCAACGGCCTGTGGGGGCAGTCTGGTTATCCCTTCCGCCCGGAATATCTGGACGTGCTGCAAACGCGATATGAGGCGGGTTTTGAAACTGTCGATTTTGCTCACGAGCCTGACACTGCGCGTGAACTCATCAACGGCTGGATAAGCGACAACACCAACGGGCGCATTGAGGAAATGCTGGATAGGAGTGCAATTACACCACAGACACGCACTATTCTGGCGAACATCATCTTCTTTCATGGTACCTGGCTGGAGTTATTTTCCAAAGACGACACCACCGATGGAACTTTCATATTGCTAGACGGTGGTGAAGTCAGCGTACCCATGATGCACAGGTTCGCAGCACTTTACTACTATGCGGGCGAGAACTATCAGGTTGTCGAACTGGAATTTCAAGATAGTGCTTTGATCGACAGATTTTTTGAAATGAAGATGCTTTTCATCCTGCCAGATGACGGGGCGTTTGAAGATGTCGAAGCAGAGATGGACTTGACATGGTTCAACACAACGCTGGACAATCTCGAATCGACCTTGATGAATCTTGCACTCCCAACGTTCGACTATGAAACCAGTTTGGATTTGGCAGATATTTTGATTGACATGGGCATGCAAGATGTTTTTGACCCATCGCTGGCAAACTTCTCTGGCATCGTCGATGAATCGGATGAACCCTTTTTCATCGATTTTATTCTGCACCGCGCTAATATCAGTGTTGACGAAGAAGGCGCAACTGCCGCAGCGGCAACAGTCGTCGGACTGGGTGGATGCAGTACCTGTGGCCCAAATGAACCGTTTGATTTGATTTTTGACCGTCCTTTCATCTACGCCATTTTTGACCGGGTGAGCGGATCAATTCTGTTTTTGGGGCGGGTGATGAATCCCGAATCATAAATTGCTAACGGGGTCGCGAATACAGTATTCGCGACCCCGTAAATTCGTTACCATTTGAACGTCTGCAAGGTCTGCCCGGTAATCTTAATAGACGCAGACGAAAAATGGGGGATTACTATGCGACGCATACTTTTTCTATTACTTATTGGCTTGATGGTAGCTGGTGGCACGTTACCTGCCATTGCCTACCGTTCTCCAGAAAATAGCACGCAAACTGCCACAGTCGATGACCTCGTTAACGCCAACAATCAATTCGCCTTTGACCTGTATGATGCGTTAAGCACCGAGGAAGATAATCTAATCTTCTCACCGTACAGCATTTCTATGGTACTGGCGATGCTATATGCTGGTGCTGGTGGCAATACCGCCACACAAATAGCGGAAACCCTCCATTTTAACACGGTGGGAGATTCTCTTGATGAAGATTTTTTTGATCTACAAAATGTGTTAAACGCTGATGTTGAAGCACCACCGGGTATCCACCCATCCGAACTCAATGTTGTGAACGGTATGTGGACACATTTTGATTTCCCGTTCCAGCAGGATTACCTGGATGTGTTGCACACTGTGTATCAGGCTGAGGCAAACACTGTTGATTTTAGGAACAATCCTGAAGCGGCCTTTGCAGACATCAATGAGTGGATTAGTCGAAACACAAATGGACGAATCAAAGATGCTCTTGGACCTGATCAAATAGAAAAGAACATCATACTTATTCTGGTGAATGCAATCTATTTCAAGGGCACTTGGTTGAACAGCTTTGACCCTTCAAGTCTTGAGGATGGACCATTTACTTTGCTCGATGGCAATACCGTTGAGGTGCCAATGATGAAATATGACGAGGGGAAAAATGTTGGTTACTTTTCTGGTGAGAATTTTAAGGTAGTCGATCTACATTTTCAAGATGGCTTGGTTGAGGAGATATCTCGCGAAATAGGGATGATGTTTGTCTTGCCGGACGAGGGGGCTTTTGAAGAAGTGCAAGCCTCGCTTGATGCTGACTGGTTTGAAAGTAAACGTAGCCAAATGACTGAAACCCGCCTCGAACCAGTGATCCCGAAGTTCAGCTACGAAACGAAACTCGACCTTATTCCACCAATGCGGGAGTTGGGTGTGACAGAAGCGTTTGATACTTCTGGCGGAAACTTCTCTAGAATGATAAGTGAAGACAGTCCTCCCGTTTATGTCAGCAAGTTAATGCACCGGGCGAATATAGATGTGGATGAAGCCGGAACAGAAGCTTCTGCTGTAACCATTTCATTTTCAGTTCTTCTATCCCTCCCACCGGAGGGCCTAGAAATTAGGTTTGACCGCCCCTTTATTTATATCATTTATGATAAGGTGAGCGGGTCAATTCTGTTTTTGGGGCGGGTGATGAATCCCACACCGTGAAGTCACAATCATGGTTGCTGGCAGGTGAACGTTGTGCAGACATGGAACTTGCAACGACCTGAAATCGTTATACTCACATCAATAAGTGAATTTCAGGGAGCTACTATGCGACGTACATTTTTTGTAGTGCTGCTGGGCTTGATAATTGCTGGTGGCAGTTGGCCCGCCATTGCTCATCAGGCACCGACAACTGCGACCCAAACTACTCAAACGGAGGATCTCATCAGTGCAAACAATCAATTCGCCTTCGAACTGTATGATGCGCTAAGCACCGAGGAAGATAATCTGATCTTCTCACCGTACAGCATTTCAATGGCGCTGGCGATGGTCCATGCCGGGGCGGATGGTAATACCGCTACGCAGATGGCGGAAACGCTGCATTTTGATATGGCGCAGGACACACTGGATTCAGACTTTCTCGATCTGCAAACTGCTCTCAATGCTGAAGTCGAAGCACCTGAAGGCATTCTCCCTTCGGAACTCAACATCGTGAATGGCCTGTGGAATCACATTGGTTTCCCATTTCGACAGGCATACATAGACCTCTTGCAAAATATGTATCAAGCCGGAGCGACACCCGTAGATTTTGTGAGTGATGCGGAAGTGGCACGCGAACTCATCAACAATTGGATCAGTGAAAACACCAATGAACGCATTGAGAATATGTTGGCTCCCGGCTCCATTTCCACCGATACTCGCCTTATTCTCGTAAATGCCATCTTTTTCAAGGGTACATGGCTAGCGGGATTTGACCCGAATTTAACACAAGATGGTCCATTTACTGTGTTGGATGGCAGCACAGTGACTGCGCCCATGATGCATCAGATGTCGCAGAGTCATGGCTACTATACTGGCGATCATTATCAGGTGGTCGAACTGCAATTCCAGGACGGCTTTACTCAAGACGCGCCGTATGAGATGGCGATGATGTTCATTTTGCCTGATGAGGGAGCTTTTGAGGAAGTGCAAGCCTCACTGAACGCCGAGTGGTTTGATACAGCGCAGCAGGAATTAGCACCGACCTATCTTGATCTCGTCATGCCCACATTCAGCCATGAATCGAGCCTTGATTTGATCGAGACGATGCGTGGGTTGGGGATGACCGATGCATTCAGTGCTGAGCTGGCAGACTTATCTGGCATGATGGAGGATGGCAGTCGCTCGTTATACATCAGTTTACTGCTGCACCGGGCGAATATAGATGTCGATGAAAATGGAACCGAGGCTGCCGCTGCAACGGTTGTGGGTGTCTCAGTGACATCCATTCCACTGGAGAGCCTTGAAGTTGCGTTTGACCGCCCCTTCATCTATGCGATTTATGACCGGGTGAGCGGGTCAATCCTGTTTCTGGGACGGGTGATAAATCCCGACTCATAAACTGCTTACGGGGTCGCGAATACACTATTGGCGGCCCCGTAAATTCACCACCATTTGAACGGCTGCAAGGTCTGCCCGGTAATCTTAATAGACGCATACTTTTTCTTTATTGGCTTGATGATTACGGGTGGCGCGTTACCTGCAATTGCTTACCGTTCTCCGGAAAATTCCACGCAAACTGCTGTAGTCGATGATCTTGTTAATGCCAACAATCAATTCGCCTTTGACCTGTATGCCGCGCTTAGTGAGGGGGAAGATAATCTAATATTCTCACCCTACAGCATATCAATGGCGCTGGCGAAGGTGTATGCCGGGGCGAAAGAAGATACTGCCACACAGATGGCGGAAACGCTGCATTTTGATGAGGTCGGGGACACGCTTGATTAGGATGAATCACAGGTAATCGTGTATTTAAGAAATAGATACTATGACCAACAGCAATCTATCAGTGTCTATTTCTTACACATTTTTCATGGAGCAAATACTGTGGCAGCCAACAAACAGATGCGTTCGAAGCTAGGAATTGCCGCCATCGGGCTAAGTGCTTTTATCGGAGGTATGGCAGGGCTACTACCTGGGTTATTTGCCACTGATAGTGTTGTGAGCATTTTAGGTGGTAGTCTATTCGGTTGTGTAGTCGGAACTCTGGCTTTTCTACCTATATCTACAATAGCTTACATAATACGCTCTATGTGAAATAGGGTTGACAAAAAAGAACTGTCTCCCAAGATGGGAAGTCAGCAAACCAACCAACTTAGGAGGACAGTTCAATGACA
>JAKEEQ010000183.1 GCA_022616515.1 Chloroflexota bacterium
ACGGACATTGTTGTGCTCAACGGCAAGTCCGAAGACAAGCTGCTGGCATTGGTCGCCAGCGCCGAATCGCGTTCCGAACATCCGCTGGCGGAGGCAATCCTGAAGGCTGCCCGAAAACGCAGCATCCCCGTTATCGAACCTGACGCTTTTGAGGCCGTTCCCGGCAAAGGGATTAAGGCTGAGGTCGGGAACGACACGATCTACGTTGGGTCGCGACGTTTGATGGAGTTTTTCAAAATAGAGATACCAGAGGATATTTTGCAGCGCCAGCATGAACTCGAAAACGAGGGTAAAACTGTGCTGCTAGCCCACAACGGCAGAGAATGGCTTGGCCTGTTTGCGGTCGCCGATACCCCTCGTGCAGAAGCCATTGATCTGGTCAGGCATTTGAAGTCGACTGGGATTAAACATATCGCCATGCTGACCGGCGATAATCAGCGCGTGGCGGATACACTCGGCGAACAGGTTGGCTTCACCGACGTCTACGCGGAATTACTGCCTGAAGATAAGGTAAATGTCGTCAATTCCCTGAAGCAGTACGGGCGCGTAGCGATGGTGGGTGATGGGGTGAATGATGCCCCGGCACTGGCAACCGCCGACATCGGCATTGCAATGGGCGCAGCGGGGACTGATGTCGCGCTCGAAACCGCTGATCTGGTATTGATGTCCAGTGATCTCAGCCGCATTCCCTTCGCGATTGGCCTCAGCCGCAAAGCCCGCCGTGTCATGATCCAGAACATCATTTTCAGTTTATCGGTGATTATTATCCTGACCATCGCGGCCCTGCTGCCGATGATTGATGTTCCGCTGCCGCTGGGCGTGGTTGGTCATGAAGGCAGTACCCTCATTGTCGTCACGAATGGTTTGCGTTTGCTGCGTTATCACGGATAACCGATTTCAGGTGCTCAATAGCTGCATCGAGGTTGGCCGCAAAATGCTGGTTGCCGCGCACAATCAGCCGCGCTGTCCGGCCAAAATTTCGCACAAAATCGTTCTGCACGATGATGATCACTTCTGCCGGATGCTGTCCAGCACTGTCAAACGTGTCAACTACCTCGCGCACCGGCACTCGCACAAATTCCAATGGGCGTAGCGCCGAGCGGCTTAAATCCATTATCAGGTAGTAGGATTTGCCGGGTGTCATATGCTGCATGGTTTGCTGAATAACATCTAGCAAAACCATGTGCTTCCAGTGTCCATGCGCCAGAAAATAATAGGTATTGACCTCATTTACATAAAATGGGGTGATATCGTTTGGTTGTGGCTTCAGATCGATGAGACCGTTGAGAGCTGCGATTTCTTGCATTTTTTCCTCCATCGCACCTCATTATAATCATCAAATACGGCTTATGTAATAGTCCATAACGCCCCCATTAATGTGACATTTGGCTCTATTTACATGTTACTTCCATTAAGATCAACGCATCATTTCTTAGAAAACCACCGATTTACCACCAAATTTTGCTTGAACTGGCGCAAAATATTACGGTTTCTTCTATCATAAAAGGTAGGTTAATACTCCATCAGGGGGATTTGACTTGATGCGTAGAAAAATTCTAATTGCAATGAGTGTTCTTCTTGTGCTGCTTCTCCTTATCCCGCTAGCCTTCGCCACGAGCCAAAATCCACCGGGGAGTTCGAGTCATGTCTTGATAACGATGACATCGTCCTACACCCCGACAACGCTCCCCGAAGGCGAACGTCCGCCTGCACCGACACCGCTATCACCCGGACATCGGGCACACACCACAGACAGTTTTCCGATATTTTTCTGGTCTCCCGTTAACGGGGCAGTGAACTATCGAATTATGGTTTTTGACCATAAATTGGCTACCGAACGCACGGTGGACATCCGGCAGAATACGACCAATACCTTCATTACGCTCAGTACGCCGCTCGAACCAGATCGCTATTTCTGGCGCGTTCGGGCACGTGCTCAGGGCGCGTGGAGCCGCTGGCGCGTTCGTTTTACGCTGTGGATCGATCCAATCCTGCCGACCCCAACGTCAACGCCTCCTCCAGTACCGACCGTGACACCTTCACTCACCAGTGGACAGCCCGACCTGTACGTGCAATCCGCACGAATTGAATTGCAAAACGGCACTGTCTGCGACACATGGGGCACAGGCGTAGATATTTATAATCAGGGCGATGCCGCTGCCGGTCCATTCCATGTGCTGGTGGATGGCGTCGAACTGTCCGTGCCGGGGCTGGCTGCCGGACAAACAGCATATGTATGGAAGAGTGGTACCGCAAATCCAACCAATATCACCGTTGATAGTCAGGGCGAGGTTTCGGAAAGCAACGAGGCGAATAACGGCTTCTCGATGATGCTGCCCATTCCAACACTGCCCATCGAATGTACATGGACCGATACGCCTACTCCAACGCCGGGCGGTGTCACCGATACACCCACCCCGACTCCAACACCAACAGGCACAACGACGCCGCTGCCTGATCTATTGGTCCATTACGTAACCAACGGACTGCGACCACCGTGTCTTGAAGCACCGATGGCTGTGGAATTTGGCGTGACTAATTGGGGTAATGAAAATGTGCCTTCATTTGTGTACTCAGTGAACGGCACACAGGTTCCGCTGATAACGCCCATTCCGCCACAGGCGACACTGCGCGTGATTCATGAGGATGCAGAGCGCAACGTCGTCAACAGCGGACACATCACGGTTATACTCGATCCCCTTGATGCAATTCCTGAGTGGAACGAGGCAAACAATATTGGCACTGCCTTCCCGTTGACGCTTACACCACCTGCCTCATGCCCGTAGTATCATAAAAACAAAATGGCGGGGAATTCGTTCCCCGCCACATTTTTTTAACCATGCCGCCTTTCCATCTCAGCAGCAATATCATCCAGCGTTAAGCCCCGCGCCGCCAACAACACCAGACAGTGGTAGGTGAGGTCTACCATCTCCTCGACGATGCGCTCGTTACCTTGACCTTTCACCGCCAGAATAATCTCAACCGCCTCTTCGCCGATTTTCTTGACAATCTCGTCCTCCCCGGCCTCGAACAGTGTATTGGTATAGGAGCCGGGTTTGGGATTGACCTTGCGATCTTGAATGGTGGCAAACACTTTACTCAGAATCTTCAACAAGTTCCTCCAGTGGACGGTAAAAGCAGGTATCTTCGCCGGTATGGCAGGCTGGACCGTTGGGCCACACTTTGATCACCAGCGCGTCTTCGTCGCAGTCAACATAAATACCGATCACCGACTGCGTGTTGCCGCTGGTTTCGCCCTTGTGCCACAGCTCCTGACGGCTGCGGCTCCAGAAATGCGTTTCGCGCTTCTCCAGCGTCAGGCGCAGCGCATCGGTGTTCATGTAGGCCACCATTAGCACAAGTCCGGTTTCAACATCCTGCACCACCGCAGGAATCAGGCCATTCATATCCCAATGAATTTTTTCGACCAGCGCATTGAAAAATTTCTCGAACTTCTCTTTACGTTCCTGTTCTTTTTGTTCATCCGTTACGGTGGGTTGATCGGTCATGATACCGTTACCTCTGCTGCTAAATTGACTGTCTTACATATTCAGCCGCTTAAAAATACGCTCCGGGATATTGCGAATCATCATCATAATGCCCATCCAGAACCACGGCGTATAGAGGATGTCACGCTTGTTTTTCATCGCCTCATAAATATCCTTGCCGACCTTTTCCGGGCTGGCAAACAGGAAGTTTTTTTTGACATCGGCTGTCATTGGCGTATCCACAAAACCCGGCTTGACGGTCAACACGTTCACCCCCGCCTTCGCCATCCGGTTGCGCAGCCCCTGTAGATAGGTGCTGACGGCGGCTTTGGCTGTGCCATAAATGTAATTACTGCCACGCCCGCGATCCCCCGCCACCGATGAAATCACCGCGATGGAGCCTTTGCGCTGCTCCTCAAAATGATTGCTGATGATCGTCAACAACAAAATCACACTGATGGCATTCGTGTTGAGTTCTTGCAGGGCATATTCAAAATCCTCTTCGGCACGTCGCTGGTCGGTTAATGTGCCATGCGCGATGATGACGCTGTCCAGCCCGTTCATAGCCTGAATCGCGGCATCCACCAGTTCCCGATGACGCTCAAATTCATTGAGGTCCAGCGCGAAACAATAGACATCGTTAGCCCCGCGCACGATCAGGTCATTTTTGAGGGTTTCCAGCTTCTCCTGAGAGCGGGCGACCAGAAAAAACGATGCCCCATCAGCCGCAAAACAACGGGCGGTCTCCTGCGCAATCGCCGAGGTCGCCCCCACAATCATCATTTTTAGCATGCAGTTTCTCCAGTAACACGTCGCCAGAAGCTCGACGAAAATTTCGGGTCAACATATCGGGCAAATTCCTGCCAGTTCGGGTAAAACGCCTGAAAATGTCGCGCACTCATTCGCGCATCTTTAGCTGGATACAGCCGTCCCCCTGCCTCCAATACCATATCATCCAGTCGGCTCAATAAATTTTCGAGCGTTGGCGTATTAGGGAAGTCGAGGGCATAGGTGATGCCGGGGCGGGGGAAGGACAGCATCCCCGGCGATTCAAGATCGCCGAATCGCTTGAACACGGTCAGGAACACGCCTTCGCCTGAGTTCGCAATGGTTTTTGAAATCTCCCGAACGGCCTTCCGGTCCTTGTCGGGCACACAGAACTGGTATTGCAAAAAGCCGCGCGTTCCATAGCCCTTATTCCAATCTTTGATGCTGTCTAGCGGATAGAAATAGGGATTGATATGCTCAATAGATCGCGACTCTTTGCGAAAATTCAGCCCGTAGAATCCGCTGCTCATCGCCTTCAAAGTGAACTTATTCAGCAATACGGACGGCAAATCGAATGGCACACGAACTTCCGGCAGACTCAAATGCCCGTTCGAGGGTAACGGCGGGTCGAAATGTCTACCGCGCATATAGACGCCACGTGCCAGATGTTCACCCGTCGCCATCGCATCGACCCATGAGACCGTGTACTCATAATCCTCCACCGACTCATCATCTATCTCATAAAATTCACCGAGATTTTCAAAGCGGATGCGCTCGACATCAATCAGCCGGCTGGGAATGGGTTTCAGGCGAAATTCCGCCCACGTAATTAATCCCGTCAATCCCAATCCGCCGATGGTGGCCTTAAATAATTCTGTATTTTCGTCGGGGGAGCAGATGAGTCTTTCGCCGCTGCTGCGCACCAGTTCAAAGCGGGTCACGAAACACCCGAATGTCCCCGCTGAATGGTGATTCTTGCCATGCACATCATTGGCAATGGCCCCCGCAACCGACACGTATTTCGTACCCGGCGTCACTGGCAAAAACCAGCCGCGCGGCACAATGAACGACACGATGTCTTCCAGCGATACGCCCGCCTCAACGCACACGATGCCGTTCTCCTCATCAAAGGCCAGCATCCGGTTTAGGAATGTGGTGTCCAGCAGTGTGCCGCCGTTGTTCAGGCAGACATCGCCATAGGTACGCCCGTAACCAAAGGGCAGGACCGTTCCCTCAATGGCATTAAAGTCGGGTAATTCACTGCGCCACTGCACGGGGATGACCTGTTTTGGTGTCGATTTTGGGAAACGCCCCCACGAGCGGTAATGCTTGATGATGGTTGCCATAGCTTTTCCTGCGCTGGTGATTAACTGCACTATATATACACCGTGCGGGCGATTTTCTCTAGGGTTGTCAGGCTAGCAGATGCCTTTCATAACTTTATTCTAAGGAACTGCTGCTATACTCTCACCAAATTATGCTGACAGGATTTCAATGGTGCGACGACTGCTGCTGATCCTACTCATTCTCGCTGCGCTACACTCACAGACTCGCGCCCAACAACCTGAGCGTGTTCTGGTGTGGGTGAATGGCGATTTTGCGTGGTACTCGCTGTCGCTGCGTTCCCTCACCCCCATCTCCACCTCCGGCCAAAACGATTTCCCGGTGATTTCACCGGACGGCACAACCATTGCCTACCGCACCATCCCGCCCGATGCTGTAGAACTACTTGAGGACGCCGACGAACTCCCCGCCCAACTGCCCAACGACATCTTCCTGATAGACCTGAGCACACAGGTTTCCGAAGCCATCACGCGCCAACCCACCGCTGAAGACGAGATTATCATCCGCTCCCGTCCCGGTTGGTCACCGGATGGGCGCTATCTGGTCTGGGCTGAAGTGCGGATGCCGGGCGAGGTTTATGTGCTGGTAATGCATGACATGGACACGGAACAGGCGCAAGAGGTTAACCTGACCCTCTCACCGCAGAGCACCCAGCCAGCCCCGCCCGCCGTCATCCCCGGACAAAACGCCATCGCTGTTGAAGATTTTGAATTTGTGGAGGACGATGAGGTCGCCCATATCCAGTATCGCATTTACGACTATGCAGGAAGCTTTTTGACAACCCTGATACCCCGCGAACAGCCCACTGAGGAAGATTATTTTCCGCGTGCTGCGCTGTGGATACAGGATGGCAGTAGTGAGGTGTTGGGGGTGATTTTCGACTCGGCGGTCTGGCATCTTATGTCCGCCGACAGCCAGCGCGAATATGTGGGGAGTATTGACCTGATCTCGCCATCCGGTGCGTCCCTGCCCATTTTCTTCACTGAAGTCGATGGAAATATGCGCTTTGTAGTGGATATGCCGCTGAACCCTGACGCCGCGATGGTTTCTTTAGATCGTATTTCTTTGGGTGAAAATGGGGAGTGGTTTGCCTACATCATCCCACGACCGGACCGCACCGTCTGGGTTGGCCCGACCGGAAACAGCATCATGATGGGTGAATTTGATGCTGTGGTGGGAAGCTATCCGCGCTGGCGGCTGCCTTAGGCGACTCTCAGACAAACGTCGCGCAGTACATCAATATGCACTGGTTTGACCAGCACTTGATCGGCAAGTTCATGAACTTCATGCCCTGCCATGTAGTCAGCCGTCGTGACCACCACGTAAACATCTTCCAACCGGGGGGTGCTGCGGATATAGCGCAGTACATCTAATCCACTTAACCCCGGCAGCATCAGGTCCAGAATAATGACATCCGGTACCTCCTGCTCCAACAAAACCAGAGCATAATTGCCATCCAGCGCCATCGTACCGGAAAATCCGGCCCGTTTCATTATTTCCAGGTATAACGTGGCGAGGCTTAATTCATCTTCAATGACATATACCAACGACATAAAGTCCTCCATCCCGTGTGCTCTGATTATAGGGGAACTTATGGAATATAAACTGAAAATTTCATGAAATCGTTGGCGGCTAACTAATAACAAACCTTCCACCTACCAATGATTCACATCTGTTGATGCAGATTGGGTGTGTCAATAGATGCGCTTGCTAGAATAATCTGCGCACAATGGTGACAAGCTGGGGCACACTGATGGGTTTTAGCAGGACAAATTCGACGAGGTCTTCAACAGCTTTGCTTTTTTCGGCATCACCGGAGGTAACAATGACCGTGATGTCTTTCAGGTGAGGTTCCCGGCGGATAAACTCAACAATCTCCACGCCGTTGTGACGCGGCAAATTCATGTCAACCAGCACCAGGTCTGGACTGAAGTCTTTGAGGATATCCATCGCCTGTTCACCATTCCAGGCAATTTCACACTCGATTTGCAGTGTTTCGAGTGCCTGCACAAATAACTTCGCGGTATCTTTGTCATCTTCTATGACTAATGCATACACCATATAAATTGCTCCTGACCTGTCGGTGTTGTAATCCTAACGCCAAGAAGCTCTAAAGTGTACCAATTTTTTGTGAAAATTGCAGATAATGCCACAAAATGAATGAGACGACTCGCACCGTCGTCCCATTAAACTCTCCCTATGTCTTCGGTCGTGCTATCAATCGTCTGCCATATCGACCGATTTATCGAAGTCAATATACAGCCGTGCCGTTGCCACCTGCGACAGATCACGCAGCGTTTCCAGCTCCATCAGTCGCACCAGCACCGGATGGTCCACATAAACATTGGCTGCCTTCGCCCGTTCTTGCAGGTCACGAATGTCGGCTTCCGTTTGAATGTGTTGGGCATCGGCCTCCGCCTGTGCGCTGAGACGCATCGCTTCCTCATCAGCCTGCGCTTCAATCCGGCGTCGTTCGGCCCGTGTCTGCGCTTCCAGCCGGTCTACCTCGGCGCGTGTACGGGCTTCAATTAGCTGGGCCTGTGATTGGCGCTCGGCGGTCAGCACCCGATTCATAATTGTCTGGAGGTCACCGGGAAAAATCAAATCCTTCACATCTGCCCGCTTGATTTCCACCCCGAAACTCGTTGCCGATTCCGTGACTTCTTCCAGAATGTCTTCATTGAGCTTATTGCGGTTCGTCAGGATGTCTTCAAGGGTCATTGACGACAGCGAACGCCGCGCCGCAAGCTGCACATCTGTGTAGATACGTGATTCATAATCATCCACAATCTGCACGGCCATTTGCGGGTCAACTACCCGGTAGCGCACGACAATGCTCACCCGAATCGCCACCTTGTCCGACGTCAGAATTTCCTGCCCTTTAATCGTCAAATCGCGTTCGCGCATGTCAATCTGGCGCACATAAATTTCCGGGTAACGCTTGAACCAATCCGCCGGATTCCATCGTCTGCGGTGCGGAATCTCATAGCGACCGGGTTCAAGGACGCGCATCAATGCTCCATCGTGATACCACAGGCCGCGAAATGCGTCACGTACGATGATTTCTTTGTTGGGTGTCGTTTTTGCCATGTTGCTACCTCCTGTCACAATAAGGAGACGCACCCCCGGTGCGCCTCCAAACCGTAGCAAAGCCGATGTGCAGTACGAGAGGCTCAGATTGAGTCGTCAAACCAGTCTTTACAATGTAATCTGGCGAGTTACCTTATGAAGCTCGCTACATGCTTTGCCGGTCATCTAACATTATATAGGATTTTTTAAAGTTCACAAGAGGCCAGTTTTGAGTCGTGGACTTTCAGGTAATAAGATGAGAATCGTCGTCCCCACACCAATCCGACTGTCAATTCGGATGTCACCATGCATCCGCCGCACCAAATATCGCGCCACCGGCAAGCCAATCCCAAAGCCAAACAGCGGGCCATGGCGATAGCCCCACTCAAACACATGCTCTATATTTTCTGGTGAAATGCCGCGTCCATTATCAGTCACGGCGTACTGCACATATCCATTTTCACACTGGCTACTGATAGTGATCTGAGGGTTTGGCAGGCTAAATTTGACGGCATTGCTCAAAATGTGGTCGAAGACTTCAGTTAAAAATAGAGGATTAGCCACGACCGGATATAATGGCAGCACACATTCTAGCTGTATGCTGTGAGCCTGCTGGTAGAGCGCACCTAAATCGGTCAAAATCGACTCGACATCAACAATGGTAGGTCTTATGGGGAACGGCAGCCGGACTATCACTGCCAGTTGCCGTCGGAGCGTCATCGCCGCACAGCCAGGAATGCCGCTATCAGCAAGATAATAGGAGCCGCGCAGCACCGCCAACTGAAAACACCGAGCAAATGCGCTACTCCCAAAGCAATAAGCGATCCAATCAGCAAAACAACCAGCATCAACGGCAGCGCATAGGAAATAAGCCCCTGACCACTCTCGTCAACCTTCATCAATTCCACTCCAGATCACTACGTGTCTGCCAGTAACTTTCCGGCGGCTCAACAAGTGACGACAACGCGACAGCAGCCTCATCATCAAACATCACATGTCGTGCCCGGATATTGGAGGCCAGATGATTTGTATTCGCTGCCCCGCTCAGCACCATATCGGCCCACGACTGCCGCCTCGCCGCTGCCAGTGCCAGCGCATCCACCGTTGTATTCAGGCGCATCGCTTCCTCCTGCAAGAGATGATACTGCCGGACAAAGTCGGGATTATTGGCATTGCCCGGCGTCAGTCGCCCGTTTGCCAGTGCCTCTTTGACGATCACCGCCATCCCGCTCTCATGAGCCGCCTTGAGAGTCCCGCCTGCCGACTGCTCCAGCAAATTCCACGTCGCCTGAACGCTGTCAAACAGGCGACTGCCATCAACCTCAATCGGAATGGCCCTTTCGATTACCTCGGCTTGATTGGCCCCGCTCACGGTCAGGCCAATCGCAATTCCCTCGGATTTTAGTTCCGCCAGCCGCGCCAGCACCGCCATATTCTCAAGGACGCCGCTTTCCAGCGTTGCCGAGTGGATTTGATACAGGTCTAGTTGACCACGCAAATTGTGATGCGTTTCTCCCCACTGCCGGTTGAGCACATCCAACGAATGCTCTTTGATTTCGTGATGTTCCGCCTGAACCTGCCAGTTCGCCGTGTACGTATAACCCCATTTCGAGCCAATATCAACCGACTCAGGGTCGATACCTCGCTCCGTCAACCAACTCCCCAGAAACTCCTCTGCCCTGCCATAGGACCGCGCCGCGTCAAAATAGCGGATACCGGCTTTCCACGCCGCATCCAATACCTGATGTGCATTCTCGCGCATCCCCTCCACACTGCGATCATCAATATCCTCGCCGTGACCCAGATTGATATAACCGGGACGCCCTAAAGCGGCCAGTCCAAGTCCAAATTTGTAGTCGGGATCACGCAGGAAGCGAAGCGAATTGGTCATCCAGTTTGTCCTTTTTCTCATGTGCAGCCTGAGTGAAGATTATAACGCATCGACTGGTTGATAAACCCCCATTCCCCTGCTACAATGCGAAACATCCGCTATAGAAAGACAAAGGTGACCAATGACAAAACGTGTGCTCTCCGGTATCCAGCCATCGGGTAATCTGACCATCGGTAATTATGTGGGGGCAATTCGTCAGTGGATTGAAAATCAGGACCAGTATGATGCCTATTACTGCGTGGTGGACCTGCACGCCATCACTGTCGGGCATGATCCGGCGGCGCTGGCTAATAAAACCCGCGAGGTAGCCGCCCTCTATCTGGCTTGCGGCCTTAATCCCGATACAAATGTGGTCTTTGTTCAATCTCACATTCCCGCCCACAGCCAGTTGGAATGGCTGCTGACGTGTGCCACACCGCTGGGATGGCTTTACCGGATGACACAATTCAAGGATAAGTCGGCTAAACAGGAACAGGAGAGCGTCAGCACCGGGCTGCTGTCCTATCCGGTGTTGATGGCGGCTGACATTCTGCTCTATCACGCTGAACTCGTTCCGGTTGGCGATGACCAGAAGCAGCACATTGAACTGACACGCGATGTTGCCCAGCGGTTTAACCACCTGTACGGCGAAATATTCACCGTCCCGGAAGGCATTTATCCGACCACCGGGGCGCGGATTATGGGCTTTGATGACCCGACCACCAAGATGAGCAAGAGCAGTGACGCCCAGAAACATGCCGTACATCTGCTGGATGACTTGAAGCAGGTACACAAAACCATCATGAGCGCTGTGACGGACAGCGGCAACGAGATTGTCTTTAGCAAAGACCCGGAAAAAGCGGGGGTCAATAATCTACTGACCGTCTATCAGGCTTTCACAGGCAAGAGCGAAAGCGAAGTGATGGCAAACTTGGCCGATGCTCGCGGCTATGGTGACTTGAAAAAGGCCGTTGCTGAGATTGTTGTCGAGGCGCTACGTCCCATTCAGGAAAATTATGCGGAATTGACCGACGACGTTTCCTACATTGACAGCATTCTGGCCTATGGCGCTGAAAAAGCATCCGAGGTTGCCGAGAAGACGCTAAAAGAGGCTCAGGAAGCGATGGGCTTCTTGATGGCACGTCAGACGGTCAAGCCCTGACCTCACACCAAATCGCAATTCAGAGGCGAGCCAATCACGGTTTGCCTTTTGTTTTTTAGCTCGCTATCGTGCTTTCCTGAGCGGTAACTTGATGCGGAAGATGCTGCCTCTTCCAACCTCGCTCTCAACCTCAATGCGGCCATTGTGCATCTCGACAATTCGCTTGGCAATCGCCAGCCCCAACCCCGTCCCTCCCGTAGCCGTATCACGAGCACGGTCTGCCCGGAAGAATCGCTCAAAAATTGATTCAAGGTCTTCATCGCTAATCCCGATGCCCGTGTCCTCCACGCCGATGGTCACTTCACCATTGTTGGCAGATGTCCAGACAACAATCTTGCCATCACGCTGGGTATAGGTGATCGCATTCTGAATAATTTGCATTAACGCACGGTCCAGTTCATCGCGGTCGGCCATAATTTCGGGCATTTGTCTGGCAAGTTGCAGCGAAAAATGTACCCCTTTCCGTTCGATGATAAGGTCCAGTCGATTTTCCAGTTCGCGCAGCAGGCGGTTAACGTTGGTTGGCTTGTAGGAAAGCTCTTCCAGAGTATCCAATCGTGACATGGTTAGGATGTCTTGAATGGTGTTATCCAGCAGAAAAATCTGACTGCGGATATTGGCCGCAAACCGCGACTTTGCTTCGGCTTCCTCGCTTCGCTCCAGCAAATAAAGATTGTTGTTAATGGCCGTCAGCGGTGTTTTGATGTCATGCGAGATGTTGCTGATAAATTCTTTCAACAATTTGACATGTCGGCGTTCTGCTGCCAGCGCAACCGCCTGTTCCTCCGCACGTCGCCGGTCCTGAACATTGGCAAACATCTGGCTCAAAAATCGCAGCAGCATGATCTCATCCGCTGACCATGTGCGCGGCTCCTTAACCGCATCAAACCCGACGATACCCAGCAAATTCCATTGATGGGCAACCGGTACTAGCAACGTCGTATAGTTTCCCAGTGTGTCGCTCAGTTTTCTGGTCGGGTCCTCATCAGCATCTGAGGTCAGAATAACAGTTTCCAGTGCCTGGAGTTTTTCCATCAGGTTGGGAAACGGGATCGTGTCTACTACCTGAGCGGTTGGCATAAAAGCTTCAACCTCATGCGCTACCCACTCATATCCCAGCTTCGCCCATCGCTTATCTTCAGAAAACAGCATAATGAAACTGCGATCCGCACCGACAAAGCGCCCCACACTTTCCAGTGCCTCCTGAATGGCGGTGTCCAGTTCCTCAATCGGCACATTGATAAACCGCTGCGATAATCCTGCAATTAGTGTCTGGAATGTGCTGAATTGATGCAGGCGTTGTTCAATCTCCACCCGCTGGCTGATGTCGAGTTGTATCGACACAATCCCCTCGATACTGCCGTCATCAGCCAGCAGCGGTGCGGCATTCACCGAATAATATCTCAGATTCCCTTCATCATCTTTCGTTGCCAGCCGCGCGTTGGAAACTTCCTTACCGGTTTCAAGTACGATATTGGATGGCAACTCTTTATTTTTCAATGGGTGACCATCATGATCAAAGAAACGTTGATTCCCAAGCGTTTCCCCGGTCCTCAAGCCAAAGGCTTCCTGCGCAACTGGATTGCAGTAAATAATGGTTCCCGTTTCATCAAACCGGATGATGCCGACCGGGCTGTTATCCGCCAGTTGGTTGAGCAGGTCGCGCTGATGCCTTAAATCCGTCTCAATGCGCTTGCGTTCGGCGATTTCGGCCTCAAGTGCTGTGTTTCGTTCGCGAATCGCCTGCTCGCTCACCTGTGCCCGCTGCAACGACTGTCCAATATTGCGGACTGCCATCTGGATTAAAATAGACAGCAGCACAAGATTTAATGCGAACATCATCCAGGCCGCGATTGGAGATACCCTATCAGCACTAAAGGTAATCCCTCCAGTTTCACTCGCGATCACAATCACGAATGCCGTGAATGCCGACAGCACAGCGTATGCCATCGACCACCGACCACTGATTAGCAGCGCCACCATCATTGTGCCGGTAAAGTAGGTGGCAATTGCTGGATGATAGATGCCGGAACCGTTGAGAATGGCGATGGTCGTCACCAGCCACAGCACCATCGGTAGAATTGCAGCAGCCGACATGAGCTTTCCCTTACGTGTCAAGTACATCGTTATCCATGCCGACGCCAGAACCATCACTGTCATGCCGACAGGCGGCAGCCGATCTTCCGAAAAGACGACTGGTATCAACAGCAGTATCACTACGCTCGTAATAACAATGGTGAGGCTAATTGACCACAGGAGCCGTGCTCGTTGCTCTTGTTCATTCTCTTCAAATAGTGGGTATGCCAGTAAACGCATACGCCGTTCGTCCTATCCCAAATGCATCATCCAGCTTATTCAGTATACGTTTCCCACGTTAAAACGCCAATATAGAGGGTATATTTGAGGCTTGATTCTCCCTTTTCTTAATGATTCATTTTGCGCAATAAACTTTCGGCAGATAGTGAAGAAATAACCCCAACAATAAACTATGGTTGGATGTGTTTGTTGAATGGCACTGCTACCTTGTCTTGGTATTCAAATTTCATCGTCCGGCGGGTAATACCTCAACCACTACCGCACGACACGGGCGACAACAGTAAACCAATAGGGTGGTCTTCTTCAGCGGAGACATTCAGGAGCTATCAACATGACCTTTATTAACCAGCTTTCTATGATTCCCGGCGTTCTGGTTACGCAAAACGAACTCTTAAAATTTGAGGCATCTATAAGCGGACGGATTATTTACGCCACTGACCGGGACTATGACGAGGCCCGTGCCGTCTGGAACGGCATGATCGACCGTTATCCTGAGATTATTGTGCAGTGTGCCACTGCTCAGGATGTTGTTAAATGTGTGAACTTTGTTCGCGAACACGACATCCACTTTGCAGTGCGCGGCGGCGGCCACAATGTCGCCGGGAGTTCGGTTTGTGACGGCGGCATGGTCATCGACCTCTCACAAATGAAGCAAATTTTTGTCAATCCACAATCCAGAATTGCCCGCGCCGAAGGTGGCGTTACCTGGGGTGAACTGGATACTACCACGCAGAAATACGGCCTGGCGACACCCGGCGGCGTCGTATCCGACACCGGCATTGCGGGCCTGACATTGGGCGGCGGTTTCGGCTGGCTGCGCAACAAGTACGGCCTGAGTTGCGACAATCTGGTCGCCGTCGAAATGGTTCTGGCCGATGGACGTCATGTTCGCGCCAGTAAAGATGAGAATGTGGACCTGTTCTGGGCAGCGCGTGGTGGTGGCGGCGCAGTTGGTATCGTTACCGCCTTCGAGTACCGCCTGCATCCAGTTGGCCCGGAAGTGATGTTCGCTTTCGTGCTCCATCCCGCTAGCAACGCCCGCGACGCCCTACGCTTTTTCCGCAGCTATGTCGAGACCGCGCCCGATGAAGTCAGTGCGATGGCAGTGCTAGGCCGCGTACCACACACCGATGCTTTCCCGGCAGCCCAGCATGGCAAACCGTACGTGCTGTTTGGCGCGATGTTTACCGGGCCAGTGGATGAAGGCGAGCGCATTTTGCAGCCTTTGCGCGATTATTCCACCCCGATTGTTGACTTCAGCGGTGTAATGCCTTTCACTGAAGTGCAGACCATGTGGGATGAGGATTATCCGTCCGGCGAGATGCGCTACTACTGGAAATCCACCTACTTGAACAAGCTCAGTGAAGGAGCGATGGATCTCCTCATTGAACGCGCCTACCATGCCGCATCCGAACATTCCACCATCGACATCTGGCATATTGGAGGAGCGGTGAAGCGTATCCCGACCACAGCCAGCGCCTTTGCCAATCGTGAGGCCAACTTCCTCATCGGCGTTGAAGCCAACTGGGAACGTCGTATTGACGATAACTGCAATATCTCATGGACGCGCAATTTGCTTGAGGACTTGCAGCCGTTCGCTAATGGCAGCGCCTACTTGAACTTCCCCGGCCTGATGGAAGGTGGTGAATCATTCTTGAAGAAGATCTTCAGGTCTAATTATCCCCGCATGATCGACATCAAGGAGAAATACGACCCCGATAACCTGTTCCGGCTCGGCCCGATTGAAAAATATCGGGAGGACCGCAGTTAGTAACAATTAGGTAGTGGTGACATATTGACTGCTGAGGGATTTTATTTATGACGGACAGCATCCATGCTGTCCCTACAATTATCCCAAAATCTCGTAGGGACGCCATCTATGGCGTCCGCCAGCTCAGTCACCGCATCAGGCAAAGCGTTACCACCAACAACAATCAAGGGGACGGCAAGTCCCCTTTAATTTTGGAAGGAGTGACAGATGAGCATCATTGCCGGATCAATATCAAGCCTCATATTCATATCGGGTACGCTGTCGATGCTGGTCAAGGCGTATCGCACCCGCGATATGAATTCCTACAGCATAGTGACGCTGGCCCTCAATAACATCGGTAATCTGATCTATTGGGTCTATATCCTCAGTCTGCCATTCGGACCGATCTATCTCTTGCATGGCTTCTACACCTTCACCACCGCGTTTATGTTATGCTGGGGGTGGCTCTATCGCACCCGGCCCGAACAGGTCAAGCGCGTTACCCGGACCCTGCGCACCATCACACAGACAATGGAACTGCCCGTGATTCGACCCCGTCAGTGAACCTTAATGAACCGTTGACAGTTCAAAATAGTTGACATATACTCTACTATCGCATATCCAATACCGTATCAGGTACACTAGTGTCATGACGATTCAAGATGTAACGGTTCATCAACAAATGAATGAAAAATCTGCGGAAACGCTCGAATTTCCAAAAGTGCTAGACCGGCTGGCAACCTACACATCATTTTCGGCCAGCAAAAAGATGGCGCTGCAACTAACGCCAACACCAGACCTTGATGCGGCACTGGAGTTAATGCAGGAGACATCCGAAGCCCGCCTGGCACTAGAGCAAAAAACCAACATCACCTTTGGCGGGGTCTACGATGTCAGGACGGAGGCTTATTCCTGTCAGCGCGGATTCGTGCTTGATCCACAGATGCTGCTCAACATCCACAGCATGCTCCGCCGCGCCACCATCCTCCGCCGCACCTTTACCCGCCTCGGTGCCCAATTCCGCATCCTCTCCGAAATTGGCGAACAACTCGAAGAATGTGAAGCCCTTCAAACCGAAATCAAAGCTGTGCTCAACGATGACGGCGAAGTTAAAGATTCGGCGTCGGCAAAATTGGCTATCATCCGGCGCGAATTGAAGGTGGCCCATGATCGTTTGCTGACCAAGATCAACAATATCTCCACCAGCCAGTCCAACGCCAAATACCTGCAAGAGCCAATCGTAACCCAGCGCAACGGACGCTATGTGATTCCGCTGAAAGCCGAGTTCAAGGGTCGCATTCCCGGTGTGGTGCATGACCAGAGTTCGAGCGGCGCTACGTTATGGATTGAGCCACTCTCGACCGTAGAGATGAATAACAACTACCGCGAATTGCAGCTTGCTGAAGAAAATGAAATTCGCCGGATTCTGGCTGCCCTGTGTGAAATTGTCGGGCAACAGGCCGAAGACATCGCCCACACCGTTGAGGCACTGGCCTATCTAGACCTGATTTTTGCGCGAGCGAAATATGCCGACACGTTGAACGCCAGTGCGGTTGAATTAGTGCCATTTAATCCACAGGGGCGTAATCCGGGCGGCATGCTAAAACTGATTGATGCTCGCCACCCGCTGCTTGACCCGGCAACCGTGGTCCCGATTGATGTCGAACTGGACGATGAAACCTACGTACTGGTCATCACCGGGCCGAATACAGGCGGTAAAACCGTCGCGCTCAAGACAATAGGTTTGCTGGTTTTGATGTCGCAGTGTGGTCTGCATTTGCCTGTCGAGGAAGGCTCAATGTTGTCGGTCTTTGAGGATGTCTATGCCGACATTGGCGATGAGCAGAGCATTGAACAGTCGCTGAGTACCTTCTCCTCCCACATGACCAACATCATCGCCATTCTGCAACGCGCCAATGACCGTTCGCTGGTCATTCTGGATGAGTTAGGTGCGGGAACTGATCCCGTTGAGGGATCAGCATTGGCCCGCGCCCTGCTGCTGGAACTGCTGGATGCCAGCATTACCACTATCATCAGCACCCATCATCCCGAACTGAAAGTGTTCGGTTACGAAACGCCCGGTGTGCGCAATGCCAGCGTTGAATTCAATGTCGAGACACTGGCTCCAACCTATCGTTTGATGATTGGCTTGCCGGGACGCTCCAACGCACTCGCAATCGCCAACAGGTTGGGCCTGCCGGAAAACATCATCGAACGCGCAAGAGGCATGATCACGACTGAAGAACTTGAGGTGGATGACCTGCTCGATGAAATCCGCAAAACCCGCGAAGATGCCCGTCTGGCTTATGAGCGCACCAAAGACAACGAGATGGAGTCGAATCGCATCCGCCAGGAACTTGCCGAGCGTTTTGATCAAATTGAAGACGAGCGCCGTCAGGCCGTGATGCAGATACGTGCTCAGGCCGAAGAAGAGCTTGAGCAACTGCGCTACGAAATCCGTGATTTGCGCCGCCGCCTGCAATCGGCAGGGCAGCCGCTGGAAGCCATCAACCAGATTGATAGCTGGACAACGGACCTTGCCGAGCAACTGCCATCCGCCGGAGAGCGAATCGAGCGCCCGGTTGAGGATGGCAAAGACCGCACGCCGCGCCTCGGCGACATCGTCTGGGTGCCCAGCCTGCGAGCGGAAGGCGAAATCAGTGAGGTTAGCGACAGCGGAGTCGAGGTAATGGTCGGTCAGTTGCGAGTTCGCACCAAATTGGACGAAATCGAATACCGCACCCGCAGCGAACGCAATGCCGAACGCCGCCAACGCTTGCAGTCCCGCCAGCGTTCAACAACGAGCATGCCAAAGGAACGACCAAAGTCGCCCGGCCTTGAGCTTGATGTGCGCGGCACTCGTGTAGAAGACGCCCTGCCGCGTGTTGAGGAATACATTGACGCCGCGTACATGGCCGGATTGCCTTTCGTTCGCATCATTCACGGCAAGGGAACCGGGGCACTGCGCATGGCGATCCGTGATGAACTGCTGCGCAATCACCCGCTCATTGCCAAGTTTGGCAGTGGCAGCGGCAAAGAGGGCGGCGATGGCGTGACCGTTGTCCATCTCGCCGAGCAGCACTAAACATCAAACGCATCGCGCTCGTAGAGACGACCAACGGGGCGTCCGACGTGAGAAGCACCCAAAATCGCCTTGTGATGGCGTAAAACTTTGGCATTTGGGGCAGCGGACAGCATTATGCTGTCTTCGCACAATAGCGATTCCCCGTTAGTCGAGCATCTCCGTAGGGGCACCCACGCTGGAGTGCTTTCCAATGCCACCGTCGGTATTCGATTCCAATATAGCGTCCCTCAGCCAACAACTCGACGGGGAGATGTCATGCGTCGCTTTTAATATATCATCACTCATTCTGATGTTAAAGTGACATACTCCCCCGGCTAAAGCCGAGAGCTGCCACCGTCAACACGAGAGCGCAGGCGAACCCGCGTCTTACGCTCGCTCTGGTAGGCGGTTGATGCCCCAACCGCTTTAATGTTCCTGGCTGCATTGTGGTCGCGCTGGTGATATGTCTTGCACTCAGGACAACACCACTCACGATCCCGCAGGGTGATAGCTGAGTTGACATACTTGCAATGACTACAGGTTTTGGTAGACGGATACCAGCGGTCAATCTTCATCACCTGCTTGCCCCGTTGAAGCGCAACCCATTCGAGAATGTCCACAAACTCGGCAAAGGCCAGATCACTGACTTTGCGGCCCCACCACCGCTTCATGCCCTCAATATTGAGGTCTTCCAGGTAGATGATGTCGTACTCATCACACAGGCGATGGGCCAGTTTGAAGTGAAAATCCCGCCGCCGGTTTGCCACATCTGCACTGTGTTTTGCCAGTGCCCGTTTGGCTTGTTTGTGATGATTTGAGCCTTGCACCTTACGCGACAACTCCCGATTCAAACAACGTGTCTGACGCAAACCCTGCATGAAAAACTGCGGGTTCGACCAGCCTCGCCCTTCATTGTCAGTGAGAAACGTTTTCAGTCCGAAATCGAAGCCGCCGCTGTTACCCGTGCTGGCTTCCTTGATACTGATGGTCTCAATGACACTGAAGAACAGCCACAACTGCCCCAATGTATCCCGCTTGATGGTCAACGTCTTAATCTGACCCTGAATGGGGCGATGTTGAACGAATTTGTAGTCGGTCCCATCAATTCTGATAACGCCCCGTTCCCGTGTCCACTTGTCGTCGCCTTTTGGCTGGTTGCGGTTGTAATCAACCAGTTGGTAGCCCGACTGCGGAAAGGTAAATGACTTGTACTTGCGAGCCTTCTTGAAGCCGGGACGTCCGTCGTTGATGCCCTTGAAAAACCGCTGGTAGGCATCATCAATCCGGCGGCAAACATCCTGGCACGCCTGCGAGTGCAAATCCTGCCACAGCGCAAAGCGTTGCATCTTGCGCAGTTTCAGCACATGCTTATTCATGCGATGCAGCGAGATATACTTGCCTGTCATGCGGTAATAACGCCGCTGCAAGGCAATGAAATGATTCCAGATGGTGGACGCCACAAAGATTTTATGCCGCAGCTTTTTGTCTTTTTTATCACAGCGGTATAGACGAAACTGGTAATTTTTGCGAACTGTGATAGGATTGGTCATGCTCTGACACTCACTTGTCGGAGGGCCAGTGGGTATTTGCGTACCGTGACTGGCATTTCGATTTCCCTTAGTATAGGACCTGCCAACACTCAATGCAAGGGCGCTTTCATCCAAGTGCTAAAGTACAAGGTTTTCCCGCGCCCAAAAACTATAAGACAAATACCAATCACAGGAGTAGAGCATCGTGTTTCAGGATCACCCATATACAGTGAGCGAATACGAAGCCATCGCCACCCAATATCCCGATAAACGCCTGGAACTGATTGACGGGGAGATCGTTGAGAAAGTGCCGACTCAATTACATGCTGCCATCGTGTCGCTGCTAAATTTCTTCATTGTCAGTTTTTTACGTGAGAAAGCTATCGGCCATGCACTCATTGAAGCACGCTACAGTCTACCAGGCGATGATGAGAATGACCGTATTCCCGACCTGTCGTTCATCAGCCACGAGAAAGGCCCGCTCGTCAAAACAGGGGCAGCACCCTATATGCCTGATCTGGCGATAGAAGTGCAGTCACCGGGACAGAGTGATCGTTTGATGGCGGAAAAAGCCGCCTATTATCTAGCTCATAGATCGCATATGGTATGGCTGGTCTACCCGGATCGACGGCTGGTGGAAATCCTTACCCCGGAGGACCGCCAACTGCTAACTGACAACGCAACTATTGACGGTGGCGATATACTGCCCGGCTTTAGCGTCGCGGTGAAAGATATTTTTCCTGATGAGGATAGCGCCTCGTAAAATCCATGTGTTGCAGCAGCATGGATTAAATCACACCTGACAGACTATGCCTTTCACGGCTTTGGAAAGCTACCCACTAGTCGGGGTAGCTTTCGTTTCGGGGCAATGCGACGTTACTTCTTGCCGAATTTTTCCTTCAGCAAATCATAGAGCGTCGGCTCACCAATCTCCTGCAATTCATAACGAACCCGCAGCATCGGCTTGTTGACCTCCAGAATTCCCGCCAGATCAATCGGCGTACCGACAATCACCAGTTCCGCATCGACCTTATTGAGCGTCTCCTCAAGGTCATCGCGCTGTGCATCACCATAGCCCATTGCCGGGAGCAGCGTCCCAATGTCTGGATATTTCCGATAGGTTTCCGTAATGCTGCCCACCGTATAGGGACGCGGGTCCACAATTTCACCCGCTCCGAATTTCTGCGCCGCGACAATCCCCGCCCCATACTTCATCTCGCCATGCGTCAGGGTGGGGCCATCCTCAACCACGACGACCTTCTTACCGCGAATCATCGCACTGTTATCCACATAAATCGGTGAAGCTGCCTCGACCACCACCGCATCTGGATTCACCTTGCGAATCGACTCGCGAACCTTCGCAATCCCTTCGGGTGTAGCCGTGTCTACTTTATTGATGAGCACCACATCCGCCATCCGCAGATTTGCCTCGCCGGGATGATAGGTCATCTCATGGCCGGGGCGGTGCGGGTCTACCAGCACAATATGCAGGTCTGACACAAAGAAAGGTAGGTCATTATTCCCGCCATCCCACAGGATGATGTCCGCTTCTTTTTCCGCTTCACGCAGGATTGCCTCATAATCAACCCCGGCGTAGACGATCACTCCATTCTCAAGATGCGGTTCATACTCCTCCCGCTCTTCAATAGTGACATCGTGCTTTACCAGATCATCATATGCTTCAAAGCGCTGCACCGCCTGTTTAGCGAGGTCACCATACGGCATCGGATGGCGAATTGCCACCACTTTGTAGCCAAGATCGCGCAAAGCTCTACTTACGGCACGACTGGTCTGGCTCTTGCCAACCCCGGTCCGCACCGCACCTACGCTGACCACTGGCTTGCTGCTCTTGATTTGTGTTCTATTCAAACCCATCAGGCGATAATCTGCCCCGGCAGCCAGCACCTCGCTGGCCTTGTGCATCACATATTCATGGGGGATGTCAGAATAGGCAAACACAACCTCGTCAACATTTTGCTTTTTGATGAGTTTGATCAAGTCTTCTTCGGGGTAAATCGGGATGCCATCGGGATACAGACTGCCCGCCAATTCTGGGGGATAATTGCGGCCTTCAATATCTGGAATCTGGGTAGCGGTAAAAGCGACAACCTCATAATCATTGTTGTCGCGAAAAAAAGTATTGAAATTGTGGAAGTCGCGTCCGGCGGCTCCCATAATCAAAACACGTGTTGTCATGGGGGATTCTTTCTCCTAAAGGTACAAACAAGACCAGTGTACCGCTATTCTCATTTTTTGTGATAGCCAATTGCCCACAGAAATCATGCCGTTTATCATGTACATTATGCGGATTCTCGTAGGGACGCCCAACGGGGCGTCCTTCGTGAAAAGCAACGCTGTCGTTGCTACATCAGCGGTTTGTCAGGTGGTAATTTTCATCCCCACCCTAACCCTCCCCATAAATGGAGAGGGAAGTTATAGAGCCGAGAAGAAGCCTCCTCCATTTATGGGGGAGGTGTCGCGAAGCGACGGAGGGGGACCTGTCTCACATGGTATCATACGATGTTTGTCAATGCGTTAAGCATAGGAGTAGAAAATGACATCACTGGTCGAAACATGGCGCTCCATCATTCGCGGCGAATAAAAATCGTGGGTGCTGTTTGAAAACGGCACCTGCGTTATCCTGATGCAGCCCGAAAACGATCTGGAGGCGCAGGCAAAAGCCATGCTTGCCGCATACGGTCCTGTTTATCCCGGAACCCCTCACAGTGATTTTTCTGTCATTCATCTAGACAACTATCCCGGCTGGGTAGTGACCTGCCACCACAACGACATCCTCACCTACGTCGGGCCAGATAAAACTGAGTTCATCACTTCTCTTCAGGCATCCAACCAAAGCACGATGGCGAAAGCACACATTGTCCAACTTCTCTATGAAACTGTCCGTTTGCATTTACAATGTTTACAACTGTGTCAACCCATCCTGTATCTCCGGCAAATAATAGCCATTCACTGTCAGCATGCCACCATATCTCTCCTGCCGGAAAATTAACCTGTCCGAACGCCCCTCTTAGAAGTTCAACTGCGCTTAGTTTTTCCTGTGCCAGAATGTCCCAGACATGCAAGTCGCTTCCCTCTTCATACTCTGTATACGCCAGATATTTTCCTGTCGAGGAAAACGCAATATCAACGGGTCTATTTTGTACGTCAATACTCCAGATGGACGACTGCACATTTGTTGCCAGGTTAACAATGTATATTTTTCGATTTTCGGCAAGAGAATAATATGCAAGGGTATCACCATCTAATGCCCACTCGATTAATGGATCAGACTTATTGGCCGTATAATCAATCGGTTCAAGATTGAGTGTTTCAGCGTCAAGAATATAGGGATTAACTATCGGATTAAACAGCACTGCTCGATTTCCAGTAGGAGACCACGGGTTAAAATCCCAACTAGGAGGTGTTCGTGCCTCATCCATGATTGTTTCTATTTCACTGGTTTCCACAGAAAAGAGATTAACACTCGAAAGTTCATAACTCTCACATCTGTCAAATATCAACGCAAAATTCCCATCCGGGCTCCATATGACATGATAATTGTTAAAACGCAGCCCGGTCTCGACGTGTATAGCAGGGGAAATAGAGCCTATATTCAGGGTTTGGGTTCTTGGTTTGAGATAGGCAAAATAACCGCTATTTGACCAGAAGATATTTTCCGCAAAACAACTTGCTGTGGCATCAATTTCCCGGGTGTCCAGCGATTCTCCAGTTGTGTTCAAAACGCGATATAGATAGCTATAGCCCCCATCCTGAAATTCATACATTTCCAGATTACCAGCGGGTGTCCATCCTCCAATACCCGAGCCCTCGTCCGAACCATCAATTTCCATCTTAAGTGTTAACTCTAGCGATAAGGCATCCAGTACTACGACTACAGCGTTTTGCTCCTTATTTATGTAATGAACTAACAGTAGGTCCTCAACGGGCGACCAGTCTATGCTCAGTAGAAGCGCTACTTCTTCAGGTTTTTTGAATATAGGGGCATTCTTCTCCGAGCTACGTGAATAGACAAAGAGATTTCTACTACTACCGAGGCCAGCAGCACCACTGGTCAGAGACTGCCACGATCCTGCCAGCCAGACCAACCACTCTCCCGATGGTGACCACCCTGGTCCAATAATGGTAAAGTCATGATTGGTGTCTTCAATCCCAACCTCGGAAAGATCGAACAGGATGCGACTGCTATCTCCAGTAGCACTTTCTATAACAAATGCACCCTTCGCTTTATCGAAATAATAAAACTGAGGATCTTCGCCAGCATAAGACGTTGGTGTACTGAAAGACCCAGCGATGATCCCAAAGACAAGATATAACATGGCTATTAACCGGGTTAGTGATTGCATTACGTGACTCCCTGTGGACGATTATCGTTGATCCCGTTCCAGATTTCGCCTCATAATGGTCGCCATTTCTTGCGCATCGGACGTATCGATGGCATCCAGATGCTCGATGACACTCAACTGGTCATCCACCGATTTATTCTGATTGAACTTCATCTTGCCTTCAATGCGCTCAATCTCGATCTCGATACCCACAATCGCCTGAAGCCGTGCCTCAATATACTCCTCAGCCTGTGCCGGGTCCCACTCGTGGTCATGAAAATCAATCAAATTTTGCAGCAGATGACGAAGTTCATCCGTCTCGTGAATGAGTTTTGGCTTGCCGTAAACATGCACCACCGCATAATTCCACGTCGGCACCGTTACCTGATTAGCATACCAAGCCGGGGAGATGTAATCATGCACCCCCTGAAACACCACCAGCACGCTCGTCGAATCATCAAGCGCTTTCCAGTGCGGATTGGCCCGTGCAAAATGGGCAATCAGCGTCCCATATTGACCGCGCTCCCGGTCAAGCAAAAATGGCAGATGGGTTGCGACAGGTTCGCCGTCCACTGTACTGAACAGGATTCCAAAATTATGCCGCTCTATCAGGTCGTGGATGGTGGGTAGGTCTTCTTCACGAAACGACTTGGGGATATACATTCCACCTCACGGGCATTCTTCAACAGACACTGAAACCAATTCTCATATATTCCCGCCATTTCATCAAGAAGATTCCTATTCAACATGAGAATTTGTTAAACTTGGCCTCAACTTATCCGATTTCACTTCAGAAGAACAAACTCCAATGATTATAGTGGATGCCCATCAAGATATTGCCAGCAACTGGCTCGAAGAACGCCGCGATTATCGCAACCCGGCTCTCAAAACACGGCACATGGAAGACAACTCAAACGCAGCCCTCGAACTGCGCGGTTACGCCTCCAACGGCCTGCCCGATGCGCTGATTGGCAGAATTGGGGTAGTGTTTGGCACGATTTTCGCCTGCCCGGCAGGAACCGCCTTCGCCCATCCCAACAACGCCTATCGCGATGGAGCGGAAGCCTTCCAACTTGGCATGACCATGCTGGATTATTATCACCGCCTCAACGATGAAGACGACCGTATCATTCTGCTGCGTGAGCAAAAAGATTTAGACGAAACGCTTGCCACATGGGCAGATGGCAAAACCGTTGGCGACCACAAAGTGGGTATCTTGATTTCAATGGAAGGGGCTGAACCCATTCGCGAACCCCGTGAAATCGAATTGTGGTATGAGCGTGGTCTGCGGGCTATCGGACCTGCCTGGGATGAAACCCGCTACTCTGGATCAGCTTATACTCCCGGCCCCTTGACTGATCTGGGTCGCGAACTGCTCGACGTGATGGCAAGCTACCAGATGCTGCTTGACCTGTCGCATATGTCGGAAAAAGCCTCGCTCGAAGCATTGGACCGCTACGCAGGACCTCTCATCGCCAGCCACAGCAACCCCCGCCGCTTTATCGACCGCGAACGCATGCTCAGCGATGAACAAATTATGCTGCTGGCCGAACGCGATGGTGTAGTTGGGGCTGTATTATTTAACCTCTTTATCAAAAAAGGCTGGACACGCAACGACCGCAAAACCGATGTCACGCTGGCCGATTATATTGCCATTATTGATTATATATGCCAACTAACAGGAGATTCGCGCCATGTGGGGATTGGCAGCGATATAGATGGCGGCTTCGGCACTGAAGCCATGCCCGCCGAAATTGATACCACTTCTGATTTCGTGAAAATTGCGGTCGCCCTTCACGAACGTGGTTACGGCGAAGACGATGTGCAGCGCATTATGGGGGGCAATTTCCTGCGCAAAGTCCGCGAGGTGCTGCCCACATAAAAAAAACAGGAGCAAGGCTCCTGTCCATTTACACTTCGGCGACGTTCGGGTTGACGACGAGATCGCTGTATACTCGCAACTTGGGATGAACTGATTCAGCCGTGGCAACTGCTTCGTAAATCAGATCTTCGTTACCAACTTCACCGGCCAGTATCACCACTCTACCCTGCACAATGATGTCGATGGCCTGATTTGCGGTGAACGTATTGCGCTGGAGTGCTCTAGTGACAGCCCGCTTGATGCGCTCTTCCATGATTCCCTGACTCTCTGATTCGGTGTTGTTATGCACATGCACGATAAAATTGCTTGATTGTTGCGACCCATGTCGAATTTGTCAAGCAACTTTAAGTAGTCTTATGTTTTTTTTATAAAACTTGAAGTTTGGAATGTCATGATTCTTGCATTAATTTTGCCTGAATCCTGAAAAATTTAGAACCTATGTGCTTACAAGTTTGTTATATGGGTAGTAGCAGAGGATCACAGGAATACAATTCATGCTTGTTCAGGGACGATACACTATCATTGATGAAATTGGCGTCGGCGGAATGGGCACAGTTTATCGGGCAACTGACACGGAAACCTCATCGACCGTTGCCATTAAGCGGCTCAAAACGGATTCTCTCAATAGTGCACCGGATGTCATAGAACGCTTCGTGCGAGAAGGCGAGGCACTGCGCCGTCTCAACCATCCTGGTATTGCCGGGGTTATCGATACATTCAGGGACAATGATACCCACTATATAGTGATGCAGTATCAAAGCGGCGGCGATCTAAGCGCGTGGCTTAAGGAGCATGGGCGGCTGCCAATCAAGCGTACGGTGGAGATTGCCCTTGATCTTGCCGATGCGCTGACACGCGCCCACCGGCTGGGCATCATTCACCGTGACATCAAGCCATCCAATGTACTGCTGGCCGACGATGGCTCCCCCCGTCTGTCTGACTTTGGCGTTGCCCATCTGGGCGGTGAAAGCGTTACGGAAAGCGGCGTGATGGTCGGGACGTTGGATTACATTGCGCCCGAAATCCTCAATGGCGAGGAATCCTGTGTCAAGACCGACATATGGTCTTTTGGTGCTTTGATGTTCGAAATGCTGACCGGAGAGCGCCCTTTCCAGTCTAGCACCCATGCCGGGACGATGATGAATATCCTCAAGATGCCCGTACCAGATCTTGAGAAACTGGTTCCCGATGCACCTGTTGCGCTGCTGGACCTCATCTATCGTATGCTGCAAAAAGACCCGGTGGCCCGTATCCCAAGTATGCGTTTGATTGGAGCGGAGCTGGAATCCATCCTCAACGGGACCGGATCACGCAAACTGCCCCACGCAACGGGTTACTATGATGAACCAGAGACCATCCAACTTTACCGCAGCCGATTCGCGACACCCACTCCCGGCAGCCAATCGCGTCTGCACAATCTTCCCGCCAATCTGACACCGTTTGTAGGCCGCGAGGTTGAGCTGCGTGACCTCAACCACCTCATCGCCGATCCCCGATCACGCCTCATCACCATTCTGGCACACGGCGGGATGGGCAAAACTCGTCTGGCTCTGGAAGTGGCATCGACCCAACTCGATAACTTTCATGATGGCGTCTACTTCGTGGGGCTGACCGCCCTCGAATCCGCCGAAAACATCGTTCCCACCATCGCTGAGGCCATTGGCTTCAAATTCTTTGGCGGCGGGGATGAAAAACAGCAACTACTGGATTACCTGCGTTACCGCCAGATGCTGCTGGTAATGGATAACTTTGAACATCTACTTGACGGAGTCACAATCGTCAATGACATCCTGAATGCCGCGCCTGATGTGATCATTCTGGCGACATCCCGTGAACAACTCGCTCTCCGCGAAGAAACCCGCTTTCGCATCAGCGGCATGGACTTCCCGGATTGGGAAACGCCGGAAGATGCCCTTGAATACAGCGCCGTCAAATTATTTGTGCAGAGTGCCCGCCGCGTCCGCCCCGACTTTGAACTGCAAACCGCCGACCTCCATTTCGTAGCGCGAATCTGCCGACTGGTACAGGGTATGCCGCTGGCAATCGTGTTAGCGGCGGCATGGATTGCAATGCTGTCTCTGGAAGAAATCGCGGCTGAAATTAGCGACAATATGGACTTTCTGGAAAGTCATGAGCGCGACATGCCAGATCGTCACCGCAGTGTTCGCGCCGTCTTTGAAACATCATGGCAGCGGCTCTCTGAAGAAGAAAATTGTATTTTCCGCAGACTTGCCGTTTTCAAAGGCAAGTTTTCGCGGCGGGCCGGGCAGCACGTTACCGGCGCAACCCTGCGCACACTGACCGATCTTGCCAACAAGTCCTTGATAGTGCGCAACCCGGTCACCGGGTACTATGGCGTCCATGAACTGCTGCGCCAGTATGCCGGGGAAGAGTTGGCGGCTGCCGACGACAACGCCACCATCCGCGAGAAGCATAGCCGTTATTACCTCCAGGCACTGCGGGACCGCCAGACCGATGTCATCACCAGTGAACAGATAAATGCGTTCAAAGAGATAGAAGAAGACTTTGAAAATGTTCGCGCCGCGTGGGAATGGGCTGCTGACCAGCATCGGGTGGACTTACTCTCCCTTGCCCATATCACGCTGGTGCGCTTCCTCAATACCCATAACCGCAATCAGGAATTGACCGAGTTATTCTCCAGAATTCATCTTATCCCCGCCGACCAGTTTTCCAGCGAAGCATTAAGTCAGTGGGTTGAATTGAAGGCATTCGCCAATCCTACCTTGCCAGATATTCACCAATCCATTGACGCTCAGCTTGAACTGCTTCCCTTAGCGGAAAAAGTTGGCAACATCGTGGCGCAGGGTTTTATCCACTTTAATGCGGGTATCACGATGGCGAACGTTCAATCAAGATTTGAAGAGGGCTTCAAACACCTGCAAAAGGCGATTGAAATACAATCAGGGCCTGCCACGCGCTGGGGTCAGGCGTGGTCGATGACAATGCTGGCCTGGGTCAAGTCTCTCTATCTGGACGAAGTGGATGAAGCAATTCGGCTCGACAAAGCGGCCCTTGCCACCTTCGAAGATTTAGGGGATAAGTTCAGTACCGTGCGGCCTCTGGTGGGTCTGGGTTATCATTTCACTCGCAAGGACGACCTTGAAACCAGCCTGTCCTATTACCAGCGCAGCCTGCAACTTAACGAAGAACTTGGCTCCAAAGGCGGTCAAGCAGTTGTCCTCAACAATATGGGCCTGATTTATCTATGGCGCGGTGATCCCGCCACCGGGCGCGACATGTTTGAAGAAAGTCTCGAACTGGCTCTGGAATTGGGCAATAATGCGCTTCCCCAGAAAAACAATCTCGGCTTTGCCTACCATTTACTGGGAGACAATATCGAAGCCCGCCGCTACTTCTCTGCCGTTCTGGAACTATTTAAACCGGAAGATTTTGCCATCAACCCTATTGTTCCTGAAATTCTGTCCGGTTTCGCAATGGTTCATGCTTCCGAAAACGAACCCGAACGGGCGGTCGAACTCCTGTCGATTGCCATCCCGCACCCTGCCATGAACGCCTCCGGTGATGTCGAAGATGCCGCCGTTGGCCTTTTCGAGAAATTGGAACAGGAACTGCCGCCGGACGTTTTCGCCGCTGCCCGCGATAGGGGCCTCCAACAGGGCGAAAATCTCATACAGGTCTATAGAGACTTGATGGAGTATGTTGGCTAGCTGGCGGACGGGATGTATCCCGTCCCTACGATCACCAACGAGTCCTGTAGGGACGCCATACATGGCGTCCGTTGTCTTATTAAAGGGGACCGCCATAGCAAAACACGAGTGGCTTATTTGGTAGGGAGAAAAAACGCAGGAAGGTAGGGCAATCAGCTTTTTAAACAATCCGCCCGCGAATTAGGTAGGGTTGGAGTGGGTGAAGCGATAGCGCACCACTCTTGAGAGGAACTGTGGCAGGCCCACAAGGTAGCGATACCACAGACGGCGTGGCTCGATAATTAACCGCGCCAGCCATTCGAGGCCGTTATCCGTCATCCACTTCGGGCCACGCGCCAGCGTCCCGGCAATGTAATCAATGCCTGCGCCAGTCGCCATAACAATGCTCGCGTTAACCCGGTCAGAGTTCTCGGTAATCCATTTCTCTTGCGCGGTGGTGCCAAAGCCAACAATCAGAATATCAGGATTTGCTGCATTAACTTTTTCAACAACCTCATCCGAGGCAGGCCCTTCTTTTTCAAAATAACCGTGATGATAACCGGCAATTTTTACACCGGGGAATTTGGCGTAATATTTTTCGGAGGCGGTTTTGGCGATGCCTTCCCGTGCCCCCAGCCAGTAGACGCTGTAGCCTTTTTCTGACCAGTGCTGCCCGACCGTCATCAGCCAATCCGGTGCGGTAAAGCGTTGCGGCACTGGTTCGCCTAAAATCCATGACGCAACCAGTGCGCCAAAACCATCACAATAAGTAATGTGGGCAGTGTTCAGATAGCGGCGCAGATTTGCGTCGTCCCATGCCATATTCAGGATATGCGCGTTGGCATATAGGATGCGAATCTTATCTTTTTCTTGAATCGACAGGTCAATTTTCTCTACCAGTTCGGGCAAACGAATGGCGGCAAGATGGACACCCATGATGTCGCAGGTCTTCATCAGTCGCTTTCCGCCCTTCTTTGCAAAACCTGAGTAAAAGTTGGCAGCGAGTTTAAGCCAAGGCGTTTCTTCAAATAATAATACGCCAGCCAGTTTTGAGCTACCGATGCCAGTACCAGTGCAATTGCCGCGCCCTCAATCCCCCACAATGGAATGAGCATGACATGCAAAACCACCGCCAGTATGGTACCGCCCACATGGATTTTAAAGTTCAATCCCTGGTGCCCCGTTAAATCAAGTGTCAGAGGGGCAGGTCCGGTAAAACCATGTGTGATTTGCGCAAGCAGCAACACGATTAAAACAAATTGTCCTTCCAGATACTCCTCACCAAACATTCCCAGCAAGAATGGTGAGAAAATAACTAAAACCACAGACACCCCGACTGACGAGAAAAACGACCAGTCAGCAATCATCGATATATATTTGTTGAGTGTCTCATTGTCACCCTTTTCATGAAGGGGTGCAATGAGGGGTGCAAAAACAAAAACTGCTGCCCTCTGAAAGAATACCGCAAAACTCGATATTCGTTCACTTACCGCGTAGATCGCAATCGCACTCGGGTTGATCATGAAACCTATGATAATTGTAGAGATGCGTTGAAAGAATACCTGATTTACTCGCATCCCCATCAGCGGGAATGAATACATTAACCATGTTTTGGGCTGGTAGATGTTTTTCCTGACCTGAAGTTTATCACGAAAATAAGTGATAATCTGTACCACAAAAATGAGCATCACCATCCCGACACCAACGGTGTACGCAGATATTCCGAGCATACGATCTGGTATCCCGGAAAAACGCAGCAGTACAATGGCAGACAGTATTCCGAAGATGGGCTTCAAGATAAGCTCTGGAAAAAAGGCAAGCACCACATTTCCAAAACCGCGTGAAATATTGAGGACCAAAAACTGTAGCGCGAAAACAGGTGTGAACATAAACGCCGGGGCCAGGTTGCGATAGTCGTTTAATTGAGGCGCTATCGAAAATACACCAGCGGCGATCAGACCAATGATTGTGCCGGTCAGCGTAACAACAACCGCTGACCAGACCAAAAAACCTCTGGTCAGGCTGTGCTGACTATTTTCCTCATATGTCGGCAAAAAACGCAGGGAACTTTGCGAAAACCCGAGTTCAGAAATCGCCCCGAATATTTGTAGCCAGCTAAGCAAAAAAATGAACTGTCCAAATGCAATCGTTCCGAACCAGCGTTCATATATCAAGTTGAGCAGGTACAACAATCCAGATCCAACAACCTGTAATACAAAAACCAGACCGGTCCCCCGTAACAACGCAAGTTGTGTGTCGGGCGAGTTTTTCAGTTGTCTCACTAAACCTTGAATGGATTGCATAATCTCCTGCTCTTTGTTACGCGGGCAAGCATATATGAGAACCTATGAGAGCGCAATTGGCATCATAAAGAATATTGACTTTTAAACTGTCTCCATGAAAGATACTCACCTGACTCCTTATGCACACCGGGTGTAGTGCGTGATTTTATGGAAAAAATAAAGGTTGTTTATATTGCGGGGTATGGTCGTAGTGGCAGCACACTGCTGGAACGAATATTAGCGCAGTTAGATATGTTTGTTTCAGTGGGAGAACTACGCCACATGTGGCAGCGCTCCGTAGTGGAGAACCAGTTATGTGGCTGTAATCGCCCGTTTGGCGAGTGCCCGTTCTGGCAGCCTATCATGAAAGAGGTGTTTACCACGAGTGCGCCTTATTCCATTGAAGATATCCTTTCCCTGAAACACCAGACAGATCGTATTCGTTTCATTCCCAAAATGTTATTTCCCCGGAAATCATGTTCGACAAAAACGTACCTGAATATTTTACGGACTCTGTATCGTGTCATTCACGAACACTCTGGCGGCAGAGTGATTCTTGAGTCGTCAAAAGACATCTCAACCCTTTATTTGCTCAGTCAAATAGAAGAAATCGACCTGTATGTGATTCATCTGGTCAGGGACAGTCGCGCCGTAGCATATTCCTGGCAGCGCAAGAAATTGCGTCCAGAAATCACGACTCAGAAGACGTACATGCCCACTATCAGCCCCGGCACTGTTGCCATTGAATGGCTTGCCCGCAATTTTCTGGTGGAAATGGCTCGCCCACTTGTAAAAGGCTACCGGCTCATCCGGTACGAAGATCTAGTAACCAATCCTGAAAGTGTAATCGAGGATATATTCGACATGTTGAATGAAACCTCCGCTAACCTCAGTTTTATCACCGCATCCGGTATTCAGTTGGATAAAGTCAGTCATAGCGTTGCCGGAAATCCAATGCGTTTCCAGCAGGGACACATTCAGGTCAAAGCCGATGAAGAATGGCGTGACAGCATGCAGCGCAAACAAAAATGGTTCATTTCTTTCGTGTCACTGTTGGGTCTCATTCGATATGGTTACTTGAGCTAACAACATAAACGACATTGCGCTTCAATGTTAGAAACTTTTCCAGTAATTCCAGTCTGGTTCCCAGTTTTCAATCTTCTGGAAATAGCGGTCCGTCTTCGAGATGCGCAGGATGGTGCGACGCAGCGTTTCAACAGGTGACCGTGATAGATAATCCGCTTTTAGCCCGACATCCATCTCCTCATACTTCCGGTGGGTCATCACATAACCCATCACCTTGTGAATGGCAGGCATTGCGCAGTCGTTGAAGGCAACCACACCATTGACATCAAGCATCTTGTCCAGAAAAAAGAAATCTAAGAGTACGTAATCAAAGGTATGCCATCCATCAATGTAGGCAAAATCAATCGTGGTTTCTTTTTGAACTAGCTCTGGCAGGGCAAGATAATCATACTTTTCGACCAGTGCGTGATTGTCGGCAAAACCGGCTCGCTGTACATTGTTCAGGCCAACACCATGAAAATGCGAAGTCTGACCCGGGTCAATCGACATCAGTTTCCCGTTTTCATTCACATCGGACAGTGCCGTTAAAATGGCGAGCGACGAAATACCATATGCCATGCCCACCTCAACAACCAATTGGGGCTTGTATTTCATGACTGTGCGATAGAGTGCGTTGGCATTGGCCGTGCTGATATTAGAATCAAGCGGATAGCTGTTTTGAGCATCATCCACGACGGTGTGTGTTGCAAACATTTCCTGCAAAACGTCGCATGGCACTTCAATTTCTTCGGTTGTTCTTTGACGGATAGCATTTTCAATCAGGGATTTCATCAGATTTTAGCGCGGAAACCCCGTAACTGGCAGCGGGGCAGAAGCGCCTCTCCTTTCGGGTTCAGTCATCCACTACATCTATTTGGGAAGCCAAGTCTATCAAGTCTCCGACAGCAAAGTCAATCGCAAGATGCTGTGCCAACTACTCCTTGACACTGCTCTTGCTGGCTTATAAAATCGCGAACAACTGGTTGATTCTCTAATAACAACATCACAAAATTTATCTTGTAAGGATTAACATATGAAGTCTGTTGATGTTGTGATTTTGTCACTGAATCGTCAGCAACTAATTTCCGAAACCATCGAAAACATACTCCAACAAAAAAATGTCGAACTGAATATCTGGATTGTTGATCAGGGGAGCGATCCTGAAGTGATTGCTATGTTGCAGTCTCTGGTCGATGAGCATTCCAATCTCCATCTGTTAAAACTGGAGAAAAATCTTGGCGTTCCTGGTGGGCGCAATGTTGGAATGCGGCAGGGAAATGCGCCCTACATTGTGAGTATTGATAATGATGCCGTTTTCGTCAGTGATGATGCACTGGAAAATATGGCCTCATATTTTGAAGCAATGCCACAGCTAGGAGTGCTTGGCTTACGGGTGAAAAATTTTTACACTCAGGAAGACGACTTAATGTCCTGGGTCTATCCCAAAACATTGTTGCCACAAAGTGAAACCCGCTTTCTTTCGGCTTGTTTTCCGGGTGGGGCACATGCTCTGCGCAGAGAAGCACTTGATAAAACGGGCTGGTATGAAGATAATCTATTCTTCAGTGGCGAGGAACGCGATCTTGCCTACCAGATCATCAATGCGGGCTATGAGATCGAATATTTTCCTGATGTTGAGGTGTTGCACAAGCTATCTCCAGACGCCCGTCGTACCTGGAACAATGATCGTTTTTATTACCACGCACGCAACACGGCCTATCTGCATTACAAATATTTTCGGTCGCCGTACGCTTTCCTGATGCTCGGAGGGTTATTCTTAAAAGGTCTATATAATTGGGTTCCACTACAGGCGCTGCGGGCTACCTTTGATGCCCTCAAACTGATGTTGCGCACACGGGATCGGTCAATAGTGTTGACCGAAAAAGCAAGGGACTACGTTTATGAACATGAGCTCAAGCACAGAGGTCCACTCTGGAGCCGCCTTAGAAAAGACATCTTTCAGCGCCTTCCTCAATAATATCCAGCTTCTTGATATTCCCAGTATTATGTTGCTGTTGGCAATTGTCTCATTGGGCATTGCTACCCATGTGATTTTTCCCGAAATGTCCCTGGGTGGACTTACCGTTCCAACCTTCCACAACGCTCTAATTTTGGGGGCATTTGTCCTCTATGGGTTTGTGCATGGCATCAAAATTTTTGTTAACCCGGTCATCATAGGTTACACGTTTATTCTTCTTATAACCTTCACGTTGTCGTCTCGTCATCCGAATCTATCGACCATCCAGCCCTTTAAGTCGTATTTTGCGCTTACCCTCGCCATCCTGTTACTCCACTTGAACCTTAAACCCGAAATGCGCTTTATCGGCTTACGGCTGTTGGTCGTTCTGGCACCGTTGAGCATCCTGATTGGTATCGTTTTCGACATCGCTAATGTCCACACCGTCTTTAGACAGGAAGACGCTGCGACCGCAGTTTATCGCTTACAAGGTGCATCAATCCCTGCCTTGCTGGCAAGTGTAGCCCAGTTTGGATTGATTTCAGCCTACACGCTAGCCCCTACTCACCGCTTCTATGCCTGGATGGGTATACTTAATTTTGCGATTGTGGCCGCAACAATCACTCGTCTGGAAATCGCCATCGGCCTGGTTATCACTGGCGTGTTTTTCTGGCGTATGCTGCGTGCAAACTGGCAGCAAATTAGTCGCCAGAATCGCTCGTTTGTGCTGCCGGCGATTAGCAGCGTCGGGATAATTATCCTGATTGCGCTACCGGGTGTGTTTTCACGTTCCTCGTACGTACAGCCAGAGTATACCCTTTTTTATCTTGTCGATGAGTCGGGTGAAGCTTGGAGTAAAGCCGCCAGAAGACAAGATGTGGACGATGAGTGCCTTCTCCGACAGGATGGGCAGGTCCGGGTGAATTGCGTAAGAAGGCGTGCGATTGAAAAGGGTAACAAAGCCGTCAGTATGGTTCATGTTATCCAGTTTCACAGTTTTGCCTTCTCGGAGGAAGCAAATCGCAGATTTGCTAATGAAAATCTGCCTATTTATACATCGGGACGCCTCGATGCCTGGCAAAATTTCTGGGAAGCTGCACAAAAGGATATTGTGTGGGGGCGCGGCCTTGGGGCAAGTACAGTCGTGAATGAGGGAGTTACAACAGCTTTTGTGGTGCCCCATAACGAATATCTGCGTCTTATCGTCGATAGTGGGTTTGTTGGGCTGAGTATCATGCTGGGTGCCTACGGCTATTTGCTTTACAGATCATATAAGGCCCAGCATACGCCTCATGAGAGATTGATGATGATGCTTGCGATTGGTGCATTTGTGGTCCTTGCCGGTTTTGATAATCCGCTGTCCGCTCAGGCAATAGGAATTCCCTTCTGGTTTTATGTTGCGATTCAGACAAGATAAAATCACAGTTCACTGAGTTTATTACTTCTGCTGCGGATGAGTGAGGAAGCACTGCATGAAGCCTGTTGATGTCGTGGTTTTGTCCCTCAATCGCCAGCAACTTATCTTTGAAACCATCAACAACATACTCCAGCAGAAGAATATTGACCCACATATCTGGATTGTCGATCAAGGAAGTGAACCTCCGGTGGTAAATGCCTTACGATCATTTTCCAACCAGTACGCAAATATTCATTTGCTGGAAATGGGGAAAAATCTTGGCGTTCCCGGTGGACGCAATGTTGGCATGCGTCAGGGCACAGCCCCCTATGTCGTCAGCATCGACAATGACGCCATCTTTGCCAGTGATGAGGCCCTCATAAAGATCGTCAATCGTTTTGAAATGTCATCTGAAGCGGGTGCCCTGGCCTTCCGGATAAAGAATTATTTCACCGGGCAAGACGATTTAACGGCATGGGTCTATCCGAGGTCGCTGCTTCCACGGAGCGGGTCTATCTTCAAAACAGCCTGTTTCGCGGGATGCGCTCACGCGCTGCGTAGAGAGGTCCTCGAACAGACTAACTGGTATGAGGAACAGTTGTTTTTCAACTGGGAAGAACGAGATCTGGCCTACCAGATTATCAATCGCGGATATTCCATTGAATATCATCCGGAGGTGGAAGTGCTGCACAAAATATCCCCGGATGTGCGCCGTGATTGGTCCAATGATCGTTTTTATTATCTTGCCAGAAATGCCGTATATCTTCATTACAAATACTTCCGTTCGCCTGACACTGTCCTGATACTGGTTGGGTATTTCTTAAAAGGTCTTTACAATAAAGTACCACAACAGGCGCTGCGAGCCACCGTTGATGCCCTTAAAATGATGGTATATACCCATGACCGGTCAACGATTTTAACGAAACAAGCGCGGGAATATGTATATGAACACGAGCTTAGATACCGGGGTTCACTCTGGATGCGCTTCAGAAGCGAAGTCCTTCACCGACTTCCTTAGTAACCTATGGGCACTGGATTTTGCAGGGGTAATATTATTTCTAACGATTGCTTCGGTGTCGATCTCGACCCATTTTGTGTTCCCGGACGTTGGCGGCATGGGCATTTCGACGCTTCATAATGGTTTCATCCTGGGCGCATTTGCCCTATACGGTCTTGTACACGGCTTCAAAATCCTCTTTAACCCCGTCATTGTGGGCTACACATTTATTCTGGTGACAACCTTTACCGTGGCCTCCTATCACCCCAATCTGACAACCCTCCAGCCTTTTAAATCCTATTTCTCGTTGATGCTGGGGGTCCTCCTGCTTCATATCGCGTTGACTGAAGATTTCCGTCTGGTCGGCATAAATCTTGTGGTCCTGCTGGCCCCATTCTCCCTGTTAATCGGAGCCGTTTTTCACGTCGCAGGCATCCATGATATTTATAGTTATGAGGAGTTCACAACCGGCGTCTATCGTTTGCAGGGAGCAGCTATTCCGGCTCATCTAGCAAGTATGGCCCTGCTAGGAATGCTGGCGGCTTATACACTGGCTCGCCGTTTCTATGTGTGGATTGGATTTCTCAACTTCGCCATAATCGCCGCCACTGTTACCCGCCTCCATTTCTTCCTTGGCATCGTCATCCTGTGTGCCTTTGTATGGCCCATTTTGAAGCGGTCCCCGACGAAAAAGAATTACCGGCAGCTCGGTGTGCTGTCCATCGCAGCCGTTTTTGTGGCGTCTATTACGATTTACACCCTGCCCAATTTTATATCGCGTTCGTCGTTTATACGTTCCACTGAAACGACGCTCTTTTTCAGGAAAAGTTCGCCTGGTGAGTGGGCCGAAGCCGTATCTACACAAGACATACCAGACGATTGCCCACTGCGGCGCGATGGAAAAGTTCGCGTAAATTGTATTCAGCGAAAATCATTAGAAAAAGCGACCAAAGCACGCAGCAGCATCTTATCCCATAACTTCATTGACCCTGACCGTCTCGAAGCTGAAGGAGACCGTATCCCCAACGAAAATCTTCCGATACACACATCTGGACGTTTGGATGCCTGGGAACGCTATTGGACAGATGCTAAAGTTAACCTTGTTTTTGGACGAGGGCTTGGCGCGGGCACGGTTGTCAATGAGGGTATCAACACCGCATTTGAGGTTCCCCACAACGAATATTTGCGTCTCATCGTTGACGGCGGTTTTGTTGGTCTGGCGATTATGCT
>JAKEEQ010000184.1 GCA_022616515.1 Chloroflexota bacterium
GTGACGATTGAGGCGGTGGGGGAGGATGCCTGCCGCTTGTGCTGGCAGCATTATTTTGAGCACCCCGAACCAGAACTGGCAACCGAGCAGGTGTACTTTTCGGTGTGCGCTTGTATCCATGACTTGTTGGCGATTTACGGCGGCAACATTCTGGAAAGTTAGACTTGCGTTGGGTTAGCACAGGTGCTACAATTTTTTTATTCAGGGCACGTAGCTCAGTTGGTTAGAGCGCACGGTTCACATCCGTGAGGTCGGGGGTTCAAGTCCCTCCGTGCCCACACCATCATACACCTCAAAATTGAGGTGTATTTTTTTGTGTGCAGCCGATATGCTGACTCTAAAGCAGAAAAATCTCGACAGCGAAAAGGAACGCATTGAGATTTTCTGTTAAACATTGTTAATCGAGTGTAAATGAACCCTTAATTGTGGTAGCATTACATCAACAAAATTTTGTAAAAGGCGTGAACAGATCGGAGCACCCATGTCATCTGAGTCGCCGGTTTATGTAATGATCGAAAAAGTGTTTAATAGCGTCATTGAACGCTTCTATGGCGGTGAAATAGATCGCGATGAAGCACGCAGCATTGTTGAAAAATATATCCCGCGTGCCACCGGGGTTGATATGCGGCTGGTTGGTAAAGGCTACAATATCCTCGCGATGCTAACTTACACCAGAGGTGACATGAAGTCCGCGCTGGAGAATTTTGGTCAGGCGAAGACCTCTTTTGAATCGGCGGAAGATCCAGCCGGGATTGCGTCGGCACTTAATAATATGGGCGATGTGCACCGCAAGCTGGGTGATCTGGACGCTGCCATTAACCATTATGAACAGGTGCAAGCGGTCGCACAATCCGCCAATCTGGATAGAACCTATGCTTTTGCCCTGTGTAATACCGGCATGGCTTATCTGGAAAAAGGCGACTATAAGCAGGCTATTGAATTAATGGAAAAGGGCGTAGGCTTAACCGATGCTCGTGTTGATTGGCATGACGATAATGTAAAGCGCCTGTTGACTGAAGCTCTCAGCCGACTGGGGATTGCCTATGCTCATACGGGTGATTTCGAGAAGTCCAAAGAATATGCCAATCGTGCCCGGTTTCACGTCAAGCAGCAAACCGACGCGCAAGGGTTGGCTGACGTATACTCGGCACTAATTGAAATCACGATGATGGAAAATCCCAAAGATGAGAAATTGATTGAGTATTTTGATGAGTGCATGAAGGCATGGCAAAAGCTAGGCTCTGAGGTCGAAATTGCGAAACTGTATGTACGGCAGGGCGATTATTATACGGCCAATAACGAGAAAGCGAATGCCTCCATCGCCTATTTTGAAGCGATAAAACGCTTCGAAGCCGCCGAGCGCGAGGATGATGTGAAGACTGTGCAGGAAAAGCTGCCAGCAACATGATCGAGATACATTAAGGTATGTATATTCTGACGTTCAGGCTGCTCGCAGTGGCCTGATTTTGTTCAATTGTGTTCCTCATTTTTTTTACCAGATAGAAACCCCACTCTTAGAATGTCATCGCGCGATTTGTGCTAACGTCCCTCTTATGCTAGAACAAATAGAATGACCGTTTTGTCTCGAAACAGGGGAAATCATGCAACGTCGTATAGTGGTCATGGTACTTATTGTGCTTGGCCTCGGAATTATTGTGTTCAATGCGGGGGCTCCACAAGCAACCGCCAATCCGCCGGGACAGTTTGATGATCCGGTCCGTCAAGGTGAATATATCGCCAATATTGCGCGATGTGTTGCCTGCCATACGCCTATCCTGGCGCAATACGATCCCAATCAAAATGAAGAGTATGGTGAAGAAGAAATTCGAACCGGTGCGCTGTTCGCCAGAGATACGCTGGATAATGACATGTGGATGGCTGGCGGCACCGTCTTCAATTTTGGCGCAGCGGGAGCTGTGACGGCCAGCAACCTGACTCCACATGAGACGGGCCTCGGCGAATGGACCGATGAAGAAATCAAGGCAGCCATTCAAAGCGGAGTATCACCGGACGGACGCCGCTTGCATCCTATCATGCCGACCATGAATATAATGGCGGAATCTGACCTTGATGCACTGGTGGCTTATTTGAAAAGCCTTGAGCCGATTGAAAATGAGATTACGAATGATCTGGCAGTAGCCAATCCACCCGCCGAAGCACCCGAAGAGCCTATTGCAGCACCCGTGCCGTCAGATCAGGCCGAACGTGGTGCTTATCTGGCTACCATCATGAATTGTTCGGGCTGCCATACGGCCAGTGACCCGGAAACCCGCCAACCGATGATGGATCTATTTCTGGCGGGTCGCCAGCCCTTCGAGCGCGATTATGGTGTGGTGTACGCTGGAAACATCACGCCGCATGACGGTACTGGGTTGGGCAATTGGGAGCATGAGGATCTGGAACGCGCCATTGTTGAAGGCGTACGCATTGATGGTCGTCGTCTGGGATTGATGCCCTGGCAGGATTACAGCCATCTAACGCCGGAAGACCTCGATGCACTGGTCTTCTACCTGACAGATGTCGTCCAGCCTGTTGATAACGCCATTCCAGCGACGGCATTGAACGAACCCTATATCGAGTTCGTTGAAGGAGTTGGTGATGCTGATGACGATGAAGAGGACGAAGCACCGGGCATACTGGTTGCTGTCGTAGGTGGTTTGCTCATTATCGGCATCGGTAGCATAGTATTATTTACACGCAGAAGAAAGAGTTCAAAATGACCAAAAAAACGCTCATTATCGTCGTTGCGCTCATTACCATTGGAACTGTGTTCATCGGTATGAGCGAGGTGGAAGCAAGACCACCTCACCAGTTTGATGATCAGGTAGCGCAGGGCGAATATATCGCCAATATTGCGGGATGTGCCTCATGCCATACCCCGTACGAAGATCAATATATGCAGCCCGAACTTTCGCCAGAAGACCTGCGCACAGTGTCATTGTTTGAGGCCGTTGCTCAGGATCGTGAAAACCGATGGTTGGCCGGAGGGCGTCCGCTTGACCTGGGTCCGCAAGGTGTTATCTTCACACCAAACATCACACCCGATGAAGAAACCGGCATTGGTGAGTGGACGGATGAAGAAATCAAGTCGACCCTGAAAACAGGTATTAATCGCGATGGGAAGCGTATGCACCCGATTATGCCCTCTTATGCAGGTATGGCAGACTCGGATCTTGAGGCACTGGTGGCCTACCTACGTACAGTAGATCCGGTCAGCAATTCGGTGGAAGAGATTCCAGAGACACAGATGCCGCCGTGGCCCGAAGTGGAAGCGCCCGCCGAACCACCTGCTGCCGATGACTTGAGTGCGCGTGGTCAATATCTTATCCATGAAATATTGAAGTGCGGCGAGTGCCACACCCCGCTCGACCCGACGACATTTGCCCCGCGTATAGACCTTTTCCTGGCGGGTGGACAACCGTTTGAAGGACCATGGGGTATTGTTTATACCCGGAACCTCACCCCGCACGATGAAACCGGTCTGGGTGAATGGACGGAAGCGGAAATCAAGCGTGTTTTGACGCAGGGAGTCCGTCGCGACGGCAGGCGCATTGTCCTAATGCCGTGGGAGTATTATGCCAGCTTGACTGCCGATGATCTGGATGCAGTTGTGCATTTTCTGATGAATGATCTAGAGCCAGTTGATAACAGTGTTCCGGAATTAGACGTCAATGATGTCCTTATCGAATTTGTCGATATTGGCACGGACGCCGATACAGACGCCGCAGCTACGGCTGACGATGAGGACGATGAGGACGACGAAGAAGGCTTGTCTAACCTTGCGATGGGCGTGATCGCCGCAGTCCTCATTGTTGTCATTGGTGGCGTAGTTCTGCTGGTGCGTCGCCCATCTTCATCGAAGGAGTCATAACCGGGAGGGAATGTTGAAACGAATACCGCTGCTCAGTGGCTATCTGAGTGTGCGGTGGAAGCTGATAGTTCCATATCTATTGATTGCGGGTCTGGTCTTCGCAGTGCTGCTGCCGGTGACCACCCGCATCGTGTCTGAAAGGATAGAGGACGAAGCTGACCGCCGCCTGGTGCAAACCGCTAACTCCGTAGCTGTACTCATTGAACAGTCTGAACAACAGGCATTGCTCAGTGCAAACTTTGTTGCCAGATTACCAGAAATGACCGAGGCCAATAATGATACCGACGTGATTCAGAGCGTCATTAACAGCCGACGGGAAGAACTTGGCTTGCAGGAGTTAAGTTACTACGCAATTGACTTTGAACCGGGTGATCCGGCGACGGTCTATGGTGGTCCGGTTGTGACGGCTTTCGGCCAGAATAGCCAGGAAGCCACACGCATTCGCAACAATGTCATTGTCGAGACACGCGATGGGTTACAGTCTACCAGTGCGCTGGCAATTACACCGCAAGCCTCGCAGATTATCGGAGGGTCTCCTGTCTTTTCAATGGGTGGGGATTTAGAAGGTATCATTGTTGCCGTCTATTATATCGACAACACTTTTATGGACGACATTGGGGCTGTTGTCAATTCAGACGTAGCTATCGTCAGCCGCAACGCTGTTATCGCGGCTACATTTGAAGATCGCCAGCCCTACGAACAGCTTATCAAAGACGATTTTCTCGATAATGTAGAGGAACTGCCCTCACGAAATATCGACTTTGGTGGGGAAACTCAGCAACGCATTGTCGCCAGCCCGCTGGTGGTGGACGGCGAAGAGCGCGGGGTAGTGATGGTTGCCCAGCCGATTGAAAGTCTGGCAGCCATTCAGGATGACATTCAATCGACCATACTGATATTGTCGCTCGTCGTGGTTGCGGCATCCTTGTTGTTTGGCGTGTTCTCATTCTTCAATTTCGCCAGACCGCTCACACGACTGACTGAAGCGACCAATGAAGTCAGCAGGGGCAATCTCAATAAGAAGGTTCAGGTCAGCGTGCCAAAGATCTTCATGCGCGACGAACTGACCAGCTTGAGCGACAACTTCAACGATATGACTCATCGCCTGCGCGATTTGTACGAAGGGCTTGAGCGCAAGGTTCAGGAGCGCACCCACGAGCTTAACGAGGCCATGGAAGAGTTGGCGGTGGCACGAGATGAGGCCCTTGAGGCTAACCGCACCAAAAGCGCCTTCATGGCAAATATGAGCCACGAACTGCGCACTCCGCTCAATGCTATTATCGGTTATTCCAATCTGTTGATTGCCGGGACGTATGGCACGACCAACGAAAAGCAGAATGACCGCTTGCAGCGTATTCTGGATAACGGGCAGCACTTGCTGGCGTTGATTAATGACGTGCTGGACCTGAGCAAGATCGAAGCAGGCAAGATGGAGCTTTATCTCGAAGACTTCGGCCTGTCGGAACTGCTCGATAATGTTGTCCAGACATCAAGTTCGCTGATGGACAAGAACCGCAATATCTTGAAGCAAGCCTACTCGCCTGACTCCGGTGTAATGCACTCGGATGTGACGAAAGTCCGCCAGATACTGTTCAATCTCATCAGCAACGCGGCGAAATTCACCAACGAAGGCACAGTGACGGTAGCCGCCAATGAAGAGATGCGCAACGGCAATCTGGGTGTGCGCTTTGACATTATCGATACAGGTATCGGGATGACAAAGGATCAACAGGCCAAAGTCTTCCGTGAATTTGTGCAGGCCGACACATCGACCACACGTAAATACGGTGGAACGGGTCTTGGCCTGACCATTACCAAACGCTTCTGTGAGATGCTGGGCGGGTCAATTAACCTGAGAAGTGAACCGGGCGTCGGCACGACCTTTACAGTGTGGCTGCCCCGCGTGAGCCATCCCATCAAATCCGATACTGGCGAGCATAAGAAGATTGAGACAGGCACTCATGGGAAGGTCAGCAAGGATAAGTCGGTGATCCTGGTCATTGATGACGACGAAGCGTCACTGGAAACGTTGCAGCACTATCTGGAAGAAGACAACTTCCATGTTATGACGACGAACAGCGGCGCGGATGGGCTGCGAATCGCACAGGAACATAAACCGCATGTCATTCTGCTGGATGTGTTGATGCCGGGCATGGATGGCTGGGCTGTCCTGAGTAAGTTAAAGCAAGACCCGCAAACCTCACATATCCCGGTCATCATGACGACCATCATCAGTGACCGTAACATGGGCTTTGCGCTGGGGGCGACTGATTACGTCTCGAAGCCCGTTGACCGCAACCAGATTCTGGCAATCGTGAACAAGTATCGCTGCATGACCGAGCCGTGTCCGGTGCTCATTGTTGAGGATGATGATCAAGCCCGGCAGATGATGCGTGACATGCTCGAATCACAGGGCTGGCAGGTTAATGAGGCCATCAACGGGGCAGACGGTCTGGAGGTTCTGAAGAGAGATCGCCCGCAGATTATCTTGCTGGATTTGATGATGCCGCAAATGAACGGCTTCGAGTTCTTGCGACGGCTGCGTACTAATGAACAGTGGTCGGATATTCCGGTGGTGGTCATCACGGCGATGGACCTGACGCCACAGCATCATGAGGAGTTAATGACCTCGGTGCAGCAGATTATCCAGAAGGGTGAATACCAGCCCGAAGACCTCATACGCGAGGTGCGCTATTGGGCGCAAGTCACGCTGGAAACTTGATACGCTTTATGTGAAATAGCTGACGGACTGTGAACTCCTCTGACCCCTCCCTAACCCTCCCCATGCATGGGGAGGGAACATATTACCGCCGTTGGAACTTCATGGTAACCGATCCGCGCGACAGAGGGGGTTGATAATGTATTTCACATTTTGCGTTTGATACAACACGGGGCGGATTTCCCTCCGCCCTTTTCTTTCCTCCACCGTTTTCCTCCAGTGTCCTTCGGACATTTCCCCTATGAATGGTTGGCAGGGTACAGTTTTCCAAAAGCCGCTGATTGCGCCATAAAATTGCGGCGTTGGCGGCCTCGGACAGCCACATCGGGCTGTCCCTACGGGATACTGCCGAAGATGCCGATTCGCCTTTACACGGGCGACTCCAAAGGGACGTACCGACGTGGACGCCCGCCCATCATCACATCAGCTCGTCTTAATGCAACGTTATGCAGTTGACAATCTAGCTTCAGGCAGCACCAGTTGGTATTATGATGCGTGGCGAATGGGAGGCATGTTCATGTTCAACCTGACGGTACGTCCATCAGACTCGCCGTTTGTCGAAAGAGTCTGGCACGCACAAACAGAACATACAGGCACTTTTATCTCACAGGCCGCAATCCATTGTGAACTGGTCGTCATCAAATACAACGGGAAAACAACTGTTACCGTTCGCGGGCCAGAGACTAAAGCGACAGCTTTGCCTGTCCGGTTGATAGGCGCGGAGTTTTTCGGCATTACCTTTAAAACCGGCACTTTTATGCCGCAGTTGCCCCCTAAAATGCTCATCAATGGCAAGGATGTTATGCTGTCTGACACAAGCAATCAATCTTTCTGGCTGGATAGCTCAACATGGCAAATTCCCGATTATGAAAATGCGGACATGTTTGTTGATAAACTTGTGCGTGAAAATCTGCTGGTACGCGATCCTGTGGTCGAGGCGGTTTTGCAGGATAAAGAGCCGGACATGTCGATACGCTCAATACAATATCGATTCTTGCAAGCGACGGGATTGACGCAAAAGACCGTTGAGCAAATCCAGCGTGCTCATCGGGCAGCACGTCTCCTCGAACGGGGCATATCGATTGCCGATGCTGCTTATGAAGCTGGTTATTACGATCAGGCCCACATGACCAATTCGCTCAAACGTTTCCTCGGTCAAACACCCATTCAAATCATGGATACAGTCGCCCGCGGCTAGTTTGCGTTTTTTTCCAAGACATTCCCCCTTGCTTGCACTAAGATTGTTGATGGTTAGCAGCAAAAGGAGAACACCATGAGAAAAATAATCGTTGAAGCTGAAGTATCCCTTGATGGGATAATGAACGGCCCGGATTTTTGGGGGCAGGTCTTTAAATATCACGGCAATGATGTCACAGACTATCTAGATGATCTACTCTTTGTACCAGATGCGCTTCTGATGGGCCGGACGACCTACGAAGTGTTTGCTGAAGTCTGGCCCGCTCGTGAGGGGAAAAATGCAGATCGAATAAACAGTATGCCGAAGTATGTTGCTTCGAGAACCTTGCAGGAACCACTTGCCTGGAATGCAACCCTTCTTAAGGGAGATGTCGCCAAAGAGCTTGCCAAATTGAAGCAGGAATCCGGCAACGACCTTCTGCAATACGGTGTGGGTGAGCTGACAAAAACGATGCTCCGGCACGGCCTTGTCGATGAAATACGTCTTCTGGTATTTCCGTTTATTTTCGGGGAAGGACCGCGTGTCTTCGAGAATATCGACACCACCACTATGAAACTGCTCGAAACGAGGACTTTCAGCACAGGCGTCGTTGCTCTCCATTACCAGCCTGACAAAACAGGTTAACAATTTAAACCACACATCGACTTCGCATACAAATTCCTGAAGGAATGCCGGAGTTCATCGGGTGACCATTTTAGAGGTGGTGGATGTTTGGCCTGCAAATTTCATGAATTCGGACGCCCAACGGGGCGTCCCTACGGGCACTAGACTACGTTTGTAGGGACGTGCAACGGCAGTCCCATGCGTGTAAAGTTAAGCCTAAGATGACTTCTGAAGGCAGAAAACGGCGAAGGGACGGTTCCCTCTCCATTCATGGGGAGGGTTAGGGTGGGGAGGGTTTTTGGCTCTATAAGGATGTCCCCCTGACGCCAGTCCGCCTATCCCCCCGCTGTCGCTGGCGCGACATCTCCCCCCATAAATGTTGAGAGGGGTACAGTTTTCCAAAAGCCGCTGATCACGCCAAAAGATTATGGCTGTTTTCGGCGGCGGACGCCCCGTTGGGCGTTCCTACGCCCCGATGTGTATAACGGCGAATCGCCTTTAAACGAGCGGCTCCGTAGGGACACGGCAGTGCCGTGTCCGCCCGCTTTCAGCACCGCGACTCGTCTCCATTGACGAAAAAGTGTACCCCCACCAACCCATGAATGGGGAGAGAACCTTAATGAAGCCATTTCGAGAGGGGCTTACCTTAGCTTTACCCCTATGGGACGCCCAGCGGCACGTCTGGCGGGAAAAGCGCCAAAAACAATTAATTGTAGAACACCCTAATTCAGTTTATCAATCGTCAACAGATAAGTGCCGCTGGTGGTGCCTGCTTCTTTTTCAAAGCGAGACGCTTCCAGCCGGTAAACGCCGGTTTCGGGAAGCACAAAGTTTTCGATGAAGGCGTCACGAGTGCCCTCAATGTCGTCATCGCTGAAGGCAAGCTGCTTGCGGTCCCAATCCCGCAGGGTTAACAGCGGGTCGAGATCACCTTCAATATTTTCCATGGTGATATTGATGCGGTCACCCGCTTCGCCTTGAAACACATACAATTCCGTGAAACGCTCGTCGTTAATAAAGCCGTTAAGCTGTGCCCCGTAGATCAATTCGAGGGAATCCGGTGCGTCGATGCCGGGGTTGCCATTGAGTTGGATGGTAAATTCGCCCTCAGATGTTCCTTCATCGCCACTGTAGCGGGTGACGACAAGGTAATAATTGCCGTCATCGGATAACGATGCGCCGGGAATACGCGCTTCGCTGATGGTCGGATTGTCGGGGCTGATGCTGAGCGTGCGCAGTTCATCGTCCATCAGGGAGACACGCGGCGCGAGATTGCCACTTTCGCGGGTGACAATCGCGGAAATGACATCGCCCCGATTGCCCTCAAACCGGAAAAAGCGTGTGAACGTTTCCTGATCAATCGTTCCGGTGGTTACATCACCATAAGACAGCAGCCGCGCACTGGCCGGGGTTTGGCCCAACTCGTCAACCGGAATCTGGTTAATGCTGAGCACATAACTGCCGCTGGTGGTGCCGCCCTCCCGCCCATAGCGCGTCGCCCGGATGAAATAAACGCCGTCAGACGGAATGGTAAAGTTGACAATGCCTGCGTTGGGGGAATTGGCGTTATCCGGATCATCGTCACCGAAAATGAGCAACTGCCCCGCACCATCAAATAAATCCAGCAGCGGGTCTAAATTGCCACTGGTGCGGCGCATCTGGATATTGAGCACCTGACCGCGCAGTGCCTCAAAGCGGAAAATCTGCTCAAACGTCGTCTGGTCAAGCTGCCCGGTAGTCCGTGCACCAAGCGAAATCGAGGTGCCGACGAGCGGGCTGTCAGCGGTGGCGGTGATGAGTTCAAGGGTCAGCCGGTAGATGCCTTCGGTCGTGCCGTGTTCTTGCCCGAAGCGGGTGGCGATGATGAAAAAGTCACCAGAAGAAGGTAGAGTAAGGGCCGTGATTACCGCATTGTTGCTGGCCCCGTCATCATCGCTGATGGCGATGACATTTCCGCCGGGAGCCATCAAAACCAGATACGGGTCGAGGTCGCCATCGGTGGTGGTCATCGCCAGCCGGATATTTTCACCCGCCGCGCCGCGAAAATTATATAGATGGCGAAATTGAAGACTGTCAAGCGTACCGCTCACCGTCTGTCCATAGGTCAAGCGGTTGTTTTCTTGAGCATGAACAGGCATTACAATGGTAAAGATAAACAGTAGAAAGATCAGGCGATACACCGGCGTGTCCCTTTCGTTAATACCAATTTATATTGTAGCGGAACCTGCGGGCGGGTGCCGACGTTTAAGGGATAAAGAAGCCTATTAATCAGATTCTCATCAGGTTCTAGTCAACGACAAGGCGCAAAACTGTGTATATAATAAGAGGAAAGCGCCGCAAGTTTAGGGGAACTCTATGGCTGTTCAACAAGAAACCCGCGATTTTCTGCAATGGCATATTGGTCAATGGAACCGCCGCCTGCGTACGGCCCGCACGGTTACGTGGCTGCCGCGTGGCATCATGGTGGGGGCGACCATTGCGCTTGTCTTCACCGCCATCTCGTGGCTGAGACCATGGCTCCTGCCGAGCCAGCTAGCACAAATCAGCATCGCTTCGATTGGCTTTTTTACGATTGGAACGCTGCTGCTCATCTGGCTAGCGCCGCGCAGTGTGGATAAGGCCGTGCGCGATTTTGACCTGCGGTTTCATCTCAAGGAACGCCTGACAACCGCCCTTGAGTTGATTCGAGGTGACATCACCGCGCCGCTGATTCTGACCGATAAGCAAATTGAAGACACCCGCATTGCGGCGAATAAGGTACGCGCCAATCAATACCTGCCCTACAAAGTCAACCGGCTGGAGGTCGGGATTGTGGTGGCGATGCTGATTATACTGATTGCCAGCCTCCTGTTTGATAACCCGAATGCCCAGGAACTGCAAGCGCAGCAGGCGTTCGACAACACCATCACCGAGCAGATCGAAGACCTTGAGCAGATGCGGGATGATGTCGAAGGTAACTCGGCACTGTCTGAAGAAGCGCAGGAGGAACTCATGCAGCCGTTGGATGAAGCGCTGGATACTCTGAATCAGGACGACATCTCACAGGAAGAGGCGGTGGCTGCCCTGACAGAAACCGAGCAAGATTTGCGCGAAATGAGTGAAGGACTTTCCTCGGAGGAGCGTCAGGCCAATGAGCAAGCTGGTAATGACCTGAGCAGCAGCCCACTCTCCAATGAACTTGGCGATAAACTTGGCGACAGCGATTTGCCGGGTTCGGCGGAAGAATCGCGTGAGTTAAGTGATGATCTCAACGAACTCAATCAGCAAGAGATGAATGAACTGGCGGATAAACTTGATGAAGCCGCCGATGAACTGCGCGAGACCAATCCGGAGGTTTCCGAATTATTTGAAGAAGCCGCCGAAGCGCTGCGTCAGGGCGACACCGAACGTGCTCAGCAGGCACTGGATGATGCCGCCGAGGCGATGCAAAATCAGGACACGCAGAATCGCAACAGCGAACAGTCCCAGACTGCTCAAGAGATGGCGGACGAAATCGGTGAGCAGCGCGATGAAGTGCTCAACCCGGAGAGTCAGGACGGCCAGCAGGGTCAGGAGCAAGATCAGCAGCAACAGGATCAACAGCAACAACAGCAGGACCAACAGCAGCAAGGTCAACAGCAACAGGATCAACAACAGCAGGACCAACAAGGTGAGCAAGGCCAACAGGGTCAGCAGCAGGAAGGCGATCAGGGACAACAACAGGGCCAGCAAGGTCAGCAAGAAGGCGAGCAAGGGCAACAGGAGGGCCAACAAGGCCAGCAGCCCGGACAAGAGGGCCAGCAAGAAGGACAAGAAGGCCAACAGGGTCAACAGGGTCAGGAAGGCGATCAGGGCCAACAGGGTGGTCAGGCTGGTCAGGAGGGCCAACAGAGCGACTCCAGTTCGTCCAGTGAAGGCCAGCAATCCGGGCAACCGGGCGGTGCTGGCGCTGGTGACAGCGGTGGCGATGCCGGGACCGATCAATCGGGCGGACAGCAGGGCAGCATCAACGATGCCGATGATAATTCACCCGGCGACAACAGCATGCGCGACTTTGAACCGATTTATGATCCCAACAGGGTCGGTGGCGAAGGCGGGGTTGATGTTGATCTGGACGGTCAGATTGATGAAAGCAACGGCGAACCACTCAATGAAGCCGATTTCAATGAGGACTTTCAGGGCGAATCACAGGTTCCCTACGACGAAGTATTCCGCCGCTACGAGCAGTCGGTGCGCGATGCGCTGGAGAGCGATTATATTCCGATTGGTGTTCGTGATATAATCAGGTCCTATTTCTCCTCGCTAGAACCGTAGATAGTGTTATTATTAGACTGGCGGGAACGCCATGTATCTATACGGTTCGCTCAAAGGAGAGATAGGTGGGCAGACTTGTCTTGCTTGTGCTGGTATTGTTAGCGGTTTCAGGTTGTATACGCCCCGATAAGGCGACGCCAACACCGGATGGTACTGCGGAGGTGGTCATCGTCGCCAACGAAACCCTGCAAGCCAGCACACCAACCGAACTGGGAGCGCCGCAACCGACACAGGAGGGGGTCGCAACGACACCGCCTCCACCACCGACATTGGACCCCGGAGGCACAGCACCGCCCACTCAGGACCCGGCTGCGGTCCTATTAGCTGCCATTGAGCAATATTTTGTGTTCAGTACGGGGCAGCAGCTCCCGGCAGAACGCACAAGCATCAACTTCTGGAATAGTATCACCATCAACACCGATACCTTGCAGGGGTTTACATTTAACAATCCAAGCGGACTGCCGTGTGTGGGGGTGGCGGCGGTGCGCAACATTAACGGCATTCAGGAAGTCTACACGGCGGGTTATCACTGTGCCACCGATATAGGCTTGCAGGCCATTGCCGCACAGTGGCTGATGGACATCGCGGGAGTGCCGGTCGTTGCGATTTCAGGACGGGTGGTGAACTCGACGGGGCAAAATGTGGTGGTGCAGTACCAGAACGGCGACTCGACCACCGAGACACTGCAAAATGGAAATTTTCTTGTAGTGCTGCGCGAAAACTTGAATTTCGCCTCGTCTGTTATTGGCACTGATGCGGCTGGCAACTCAATCACCCTCCCTGTGCCAATGAACCCATAAGGGTAAGGGATGGTATTAAAGAAAGGTAAGCAGAGTTGGTGGTAACACGCTAACTGACACTGAAATCTATCCAGCGGACGGGATGTATCCCGTCCCTACGAAAGTGATCTATCAGCGGTCTGTCGTAGGGACAGCATACATGCTGTCCGTCAGATATAAAATCTTCAGTTGACATGTCAGCACCATATTATTTGTGAAATAAGGAGCAACCGTTATGGCAGATGCGCCTGTCGTAGGACAGATGAGTTTAGAGGAATTTGCGGAGAAGGCACAGGCTGTACTCCGCGAAGTGCAGAAGGTCATTGTTGGGCAGGAAGAATTGATACGCAGTGTGTTGATCTGTGTAATTTCAGGTCGCCATGCGCTGCTGGAAGGCGTGCCGGGGCTGGGCAAAACCATGCTCATCCGCACCATGTCCGAAGTGATGGACCTGCAATTCCAGCGTATCCAGTTCACACCCGACCTGATGCCCTCCGACATCATCGGGACCGACATCCTTGAAGACCGCGAAGACGGACGGCGTGAATTCCGCTTCCAGCAAGGTCCTATTTTTGCCAACATGGTGCTGGCCGACGAGATCAACCGTGCCACTCCCAAGACGCAATCGGCGCTGCTGGAAGCGATGCAGGAAAAAAGCGTTACTGTCGCCAACACAACCTATCATCTTGACCTGCCATTCTTCGTTCTGGCAACCCAGAATCCGCTGGAAATGGAAGGTACTTACCCACTGCCTGAAGCCCAGCTTGACCGTTTCATGCTGAAGATTAACGTGCCATTCCCGTCGGCAGACGAACTCATAGAGATTTTCAGGCGCACGACCGGCTCGTATGATGCGGGTCACCGGGCGGTGGTGTCGGGTGATGATATTGTGGCGATGGGTGAACTGGCAATGAATGTGCCGATTCCGTCGAGCGTCAATGAATATGTGGCACGACTGGTCGTGGCGACCCATTCCGACTCACCGGAAGCGACCGAGTATGTACGCCGATATGTGCGCTATGGGTCCAGCCCGCGTGGTGGTCAGTCGATTATTCTGGGCGCGAAGGTCAATGCACTGCTGGAAGGCCGTTATAATGTGGCCTTTGATGATGTGGTGATGGTGGCCCCCGGCGCACTGCGTCACCGCCTGCTGCTGAATTTTGAAGGGCAGGCCGAAGGTGTGACCGCCGACCGGATTATCGACGAACTGCTGGACGAACTGCCCAAAGGATAAAACGTGAACAATCCATCCGCGTTATCCGCTGTTGTCGAAAGTATCTTGAAGCAGCCCACGCCTGAAGCACTGTCAAAACTCCAGCCGCTGCTGCTGGTCATCGACACGCCGGAAGCCGGGGCCATTAACGACGTCGCCCGTGACTTTTACATGTATCTGAGCGCGATTCGTAATATGCTGACCGCCCGGCAGTTTCCGGTGCTGGCGACCTCGCTGGCGGTGACGTCACAGAGTCTGGGTATGACCGAAGAGATACTCAGCCCGGAACGGACGAACGTGGCTAAGGTGCTTACCGATGGATTGCGGATGGCGCTGGATGTATTGAGCACTTACCAGTTTGTGCGCCAGTGGGAACCCGGCTTTGCGGCCATTCATGATTCAGCATCGTGGAATCTGTATGAACATTACTGGAAGCTCAGCGTCGACACCCAGCCGGATTTATCGCCGGTGAAACGCGCCGAGCTTCTGGAAGAGCTATTTACCCTGGTCCGTAACCCGGAAACCGATTCGGCACTGCGGCTGGCACTGCTGGTGCGTTTGTTCCAGTGGGCGCTGATTACACGGCTGGTGCGTATGCTTGATCTGGTGAAAGGTACAGCCACTTGAACGATGCAGTCATCCAAACTGAAAACCTGACAAAGATATTTGGGTGGCGACGCAATGAACAAAAACAAATTGTGGCCGTAAACAAGATCAATCTCTACGTTGAACCCCATCAAGTTTACGGTTTTCTGGGTCCGAACGGCGCAGGCAAAAGCACCACGCTGCGCATGTTATTAAACCTGCTCACTCCAACATCTGGTGACATCCGTATCTTTGGTGAAGACCCCCGCCAGAACCCACACGTGCTGCGCCGGGTGGGTCATCTGGTGGAAGGGGCCACTTTTTATCCGTACCTGTCGGCACTGGATAACTTGCAGGTGGTTGGTCTGTCGCAGGGGAATTTTGACCGGAAGCAAGCCATTGAAAAGCTGCACCAGTTTGGCTTGGGTGGGCGCGAAAAGCAAAAGGTGGGCACCTTCTCAACGGGTATGAAGCAGCGACTGGGACTGGCGGCGGCTATGCTAAACGACCCGGAATTACTGATTCTGGATGAGCCGACCAATGGCATGGACCCGCTCGGTATTCGCGATATGCGGGCGTACATGCGCCAAATGGCCCACCAGATGAACAAGACGGTGCTGCTGACCAGCCACCAGCTTGATGAGGTGGAGCGCACCTGTGACCGTATCGCTGTTATCCACAAAGGCGACATTATCAAAGAGGGTCCGGTCGATGAACTGCTGGAACGCGACAGTATGTTTTCGTTTGAGGTATCCTCGGCAGGGGCGGCGGCTCTGGCTCTACAAGATTGGAAGGTTCGGCCCAACGCTGACACTAACACAATTCTGGTTGAGGCGGTGCGCGAAGATGTGCCCGGCATTGTCAAAACGTTGACGCAGCATCAAATCGATATTTATGACGTGCGGCCCTATCAGAAGTCGATGGAAGCGTTATTTTTCGAGATCAGCGGCGAACAGATGGAGCACGAGCATGGATAATCTGGTCCGGGCAGAATGGCGTAAAGCCACCGGCAACACCATCCTCGTCGGCTGTACGATCTGGTTATATCCGGTGCTGGGTCTGGGATTGGTTGTGTTGTTTGCGTTTTTACTGATTGCAGACCCGAACTTTGCGGAGTTGTATGAAGAAAATGTGCCGAGCTGGACAGAGTATGCGCTGTTTGGCTGGAATGCGGTCTTCGAGGAACTTGGTATCTTGCGCCTGCCACTGCTGGGCTTCATCGCCTATGTCTTCGCCAATGAGTACCAGCTCAAGACGTGGAAATCAGTGCTGCCGGGTAACCGCCGGGTTCAGGTGCTCGGCGCGAAGTTCATTGCGGTGGCGCTGTTTGTGGTGCTGGCCTTGAGCATAATGAGTCTGGTGACGACCATCGGTATGGGCATCTTAAATCTCATCAAGGGGCTGCCCTATCCGCCAGCACTAACACCGGGCAATGTGGGCGAATTTCTGGTGGAGTTTTTACTGCTTGGCCTGTTATCGTTCGTCAGCATGATTATGCTGGCGGGGTTAGCAGCATTTCTGGCGGTCATCACCCGTTCGGTAGCTTTTTCGGTGGCGGGAACGCTGATTGCATCGCTGCTGGAAACAGTTGCGATTCGCATTCCGGTTGGCCTGCTGGTCAATGAGTTCGATTTTGAGAATGTGATCTATCTGTATCTGGTACTGCCAACGTACAACATCAGCAATATTCGCAGCTTCATCGACACCGGCGAACCCTATGAATACATCCTGATGTCGGATGGCCCAGAGTTTCCACTGTGGTTATCCGTTGCCATCTTAGCGGGATGGACGGTATTTTTCACGGTCAGTTCAATGCGGATTTTCAGTAAACAGGATTTTGGCGAGTAGGACATTATGGAAAGCAAAATTTTCGACCCCGCAACCCTGCGTAAATTTGAACAGTTATCGCTGGTTGCCAGTCAGGTAAGGGCCGGGGCCATCAAAGGCGAACGGCGCAGTACACGGCACGGAACCAGCATCGAATTTGCCGACTACCGCGATTATGTGAAGGGCGACGACCTGCGCCGCGTGGACTGGAATATTTATGCGCGGTTGGAGCGCCCGTTCATTAAACTGCTGGAAGAGGAAGAAGACCTGGCGGTACACTTCCTGATTGACACCTCGGCCAGCATGGACTGGCCCCGTGAAGGCGACCACGACCAGCATAAGTTTATATGGGCGTTGCGTGTGCTGGCGGGACTGGCTTATCTGTCGCTGACGAGCGGGGATTTTGTCTTCGTGAACGGCCTCAAACAGGACCGGGCGCTGAATTGGGGACCGCATCGCGGGCGGGCCTATGCGCTGCCGCTGTTGAAAGACCTTGAGAAGTTTTACACACGCGGCGAAACCAATCTGGATGTGGGGCTGCGCAATTATGCGACCCGCGCGGCGCGTCCCGGCCTGTGCATCGTCTTCTCCGATATGATGTCGCCTTATCGCGACGGCCTGAATGCCCTGCAAGCGCGGGGCTTCGAGGTGGCGGTGGTGCATGTGCTCTCGCCAGATGAGGTCAACCCGCAAATCACGGGTGACCTGCGCTTGATGGATGTCGAGACCGGCATTCCACAGGAGGTGACGATTGATGACGGGATGCTGCAACTGTATGACGAGCGACTGCGTCACTGGCGCGAGGAAATTGGCGACTTTTGTATGCGGCGTGGTATCCATTACATCCCGGTCGATAGCGGGATTCCATGGGAGGAAATTATCCTGTTTGAACTGCGCCGCGTCGGGGTTGTGCGCTGATGAGCCGTCCATCGTGGTGGGGAGGACAGTTTTGTATTGTGCTGGCTCATAAACCCACCCCCTCCGGCGCTTCGCGCCACCTCCCCCGCCCTGCGGAGGAGGATCAACGCTTACTCCATTCTCAGAATCCCCAAAACGCCAACCCAACGGTGCCAATCTCGCATTACAACGGCGTAAAGTCCCTCCCCGCCAATGCGGAGAGGGATTTAGGGAGGGGTACAAAACGGCTTCAGAGTGTGGCCTTATCCACAAAGTATACCAGCCGTCCGTTATGGACAATTCTTGTCGTTATCATCATCGTGATGGCATTCTTTGTGCGGGTGCGCCATCTGAATGATGAAGCGGTGTGGCATGACGAAGGCTGGTCGATCCGGGCTATCCAATCGCCATTCGGCACCCCGGACGACAACACTCCCTACGCCTATTACACGACGCTTCATTTGCTGCACGAGGCCGGAACGGGTGACAGCCCATTTGCGCTGCGTTTTGGCTCGGTTTTGATTGATCTGGTGACGGTCGCGCTGGCGATGTTGATCGGGCGGCAGTGGTTTGATGAACTGGTGGCGTTGGGCGGCGGGGTGCTGGTTGCGTTTTCTCCGCTGATGTGGGAATATGCGCAGGAAATCCGGGCTTATGTCGCCGTGCCGTTGTTCGCGCTGGCGATGCTTGCCATTGCCGAACGGTTATTGAAGCCAGCATTGCACCCCTCCCTAAATCCCTCCCCGCTAATGCGGAGAGGGACTTTACGCCGCCCCGAGGCAACATTTCCTCTCCACATTCGCGTTTTGGCGGAAAGACATCGTACACAACCTGTTGTTCCTCCTCCGCAGGGCGGGGGAGGTGGCCGAAGGTCGGAGGGGGTGGGTGTACAATGGCACTGGTGGGTACTGCTGTTTGTGGTGCAATTTATTGGCATCTATACGCATAATCTTGTTGTCCCGGTGGTGGTGTGGATGAACCTCGCGGTGGGGGTGGTGTGGCTGTATCGCCGCGATTGGAACAATCTGTTGAAATGGTCCTTCGTCGAAACGCTGCTGGTGATCAGTTATTTGCCCTGGCTGTCCACCCAATCACCATCGGGCACGGCATTGAATACAACGCCGACGTTAGGTTATGAACTGGCGATAGACATCTGGCAAGGGTATTTTCTGCCGGGTCTGGCCCAGCATCAAATGACGGATGATCGCCTGTTGATTAACTTGTTTGGCGTCTTGATGGTCGTCCTGCTGGTGATATTTGTGGCGACCCAGCGCACGGTCAAAACATGGCTGCTGGCCTCGCAGGTGCTGCTCGTACCGCTGGTCAGTGCGCTGCTGATTATTTCCGCAAACATTGATTTTCATCCGCGTTATTTTGTGGCGGCGGTCCCGGCCACGCTGCTGATGATGGCGGCGGCACTGTACAGCCTCAAACCAGTGCATGGTTATGCAATAATAGGCATTGTCGTATTGGGCGTGTTTATCGGAGCCACCAGCATCAATGATGTCAACAACAGCCGCATCTTCCAGCATGACGATTTTGAATCGCTGGCGGAATATTATGCGACGCTGCCGGAAACGGCGGTAATCGTCGTGCCCTATGACCGCGAACCGGCCTTGCAGAACTATTATGCGCAGCAACTGGACATCAAAGCGCGTTTCGTGAACATCCCGCTGTACAGCGATGAAGAGACCGTGCTTGAACATCTGCGGCGCATTGCTCCGCTGGAGGGGGAGCGGCACGTTGAGTTTTTAACGTGGTTCCAGCTTCCGGCGGATGTACGGGGGATGTATCCGTGTATATTGACGGCCTCGGTCAAGGACCCGCTGGGGGAGGCGCAAATTTTTTATGGCCTTGCCACCCAGCCCTACCAGCTCACCAAGGCCCCGGCATTCGACTCGCTGCTGGCACGACCGGAATATGATCCACTGGTGTTTCGCGGCGCGGGTTATATCTCCAGCCGACAGGGAATCTGTGTGCGGAATAACTGGACGCTGCCGCAAGAGACCACCACCGATTACAACGTGGCGATGACGGTTATCATGGATGAATTTGAACTGGCGCGGGAAGACAGTCCGATCACGCTGGATAATCAGGTTCCGACATCAGAGTGGGAGGCGGGGCAAACCGGCAGTTCGTATACGCTGCTCCGGCTGCCACCGGGAGCGCCACGCCAGCCCTACGACCTCATCATGCGGGTGTATACTGAACAGGACGTCAACGGTATCCAATTATTGGGCGAATCGGTGGGGGTGCAGGGGACGGATTACCAGTTCCCCGAAGCCCAGACCTATACCGGGCCGCAGATTATTGATCCGCCGCAGACACCAATGGTGGTAACGGATAATGCACCCAATGGCATGCTGGATGGAACTGAGCCGCTGCGGGTGTCGCTGATTATCAACGGCATCGAGACCAACGACCTGAATCTGGTGAGTATCCGGCTGGAAGGCGATGATTGGGTGTCACATGCGTCAAGTGTGTATGATGGCGCGGCGATTCGGACATGGGAGACGTTCGACATCCCGCCCGAAGCGCAGGGCGAAGCGCGTTTGACGGTGGACGATATGGTGATTGCGACCTATCAGATATATCAGGTTGAACGGCTGTTTTCGGCACCCCCGGCGGAATTAGAAGTTAATGAGAAATTCCCCGGCGTGGGCAATCTGATCGGGGCTTCGCTGTCCGACCGTGTAATTGATATTGATGAGGGTTTCAGCGTCGAATTGGTATGGCAGGCCAACACCGCTACCGATATTGCTTATACGGTTTTTGTCCAATTGCTCAGCGCCGACGATGTGGTGATTGCGCAGAGTGACCAGCAGCCAGCAGGCAATACACGCCCGACGACCAACTGGGCATCTGGCGAATTCATCATCGACAACCATCAGCTAACCTTCCGTGTAGATAACTATGAGGGGGATGCAAAACTCATTGTCGGATTCTACGATGAGGCTACGGGCAACCGAGTTCTCACCGGAGAAGGCAATGATTATGTACAATTACCTGTAGAATTAAAGATAAAACCTTGAGGCAACCAACGTGACTGGTTTTGGATTCCTGGCCCCACTGTGTTTCGGCTTTGCGGTGCTGGCAGTGCCCATCATACTGCTGTATATGCTCCGCCTGCGCCGGACGGAAGTGCCCATTTCAAGTAATTTCCTGTGGCAGCAGCTTGTGCGTGACCGCGAGGCGAATGCCCCCTGGCAGCGTCTGCGGTTGAACTGGCTGCTGTTGTTGCAGTTATTGATCTTGCTGGCGTTGATTCTGGCGCTGGCGCGACCCTTTACCGAAGAAACGACGATTATCACCGGGCGCACCGTCGTGCTGTTGGATGCATCCGCCAGCATGAACGCGACCGATATGGATGATGGACAGAGCCGGTTTGAAGCGGCTAAAGACCTTGCCCTTGATACAGTCGGCAACTTACGTGATGGCGACACCATGACGGTGATTCGCGTGGCGGAGATTCCCGAAGTGCTGGTGGCGGCGTCGCGGGATAAGGGTGTTTTGCGCGACGCGATCCGTGATGCGGAGCCGAGTAGTGCGACAGCGGACTGGAACGCAGCATTAACGCTGGCGGCTGCCGGGCGCATCGGCGTGGATGATTTGCGGGTGGTGGCGCTGACCGATGGCGGTTTGCCGCCCGATTTGCCGACCATCCCCGGCGAATTCAGGTATGTGCGCATCGGGGAAAGTCCCGAAAATGTCGGCATCACCCAGCTTTCGACGGATGTGCTGCCCGGTGAAACACCGCAGCTTTATTATCGCATCGACAATTTCGGTGAACAGGACACCCGCGTCGTGTTTTCGATCAGCCTGGATGGTGATTTGTTTACGGCGCAGCGCTTTGATATTCCGGCGGGCGGCTTCTGGGACGATACGATTGAAGACCTGTCGGACGATTTCACGGAACTGGAAGCCTCTCTTAGCACATCAAGCGGGGTGGACACGCCCGATTACCTGCCAACCGACAATGTGGCCTACACTATTTACAATCCATCCGGATCGGGTGATGTGCTGCTGATGACGGCGGGCAATATCTTCATTGAGAACATTTTTGAGGTGTTGACGACAGTTGAACTCACCACGCGCGACACTGCCGAAGGGCTGCCGGGCACCAATTTTGGCCTGACGATTCTGGATGGCTGGCTGCCGGGGCGCTTGCCCGAAGGCGACCTGCTGATTGTCAATCCGCCGTCGAGCACGAGTTTCTTCACCGTGACGGGCGACAATACCGACATCATCATCAACCCGGACACGGGCGGCGTTGACCCTACTGATTCACGGACGCGCTTCTTCGATTTCTCTGATGTCAGTATCCGCACCATGAAAACGCTGGAAGGCTACGACGATTGGGCGACGCCGCTGGTTGCTACCCAGAACGGCGACCCGCTGGTGCTGGCAGGCGAGGTTGAGGGGCGACAAGTGGCGATGATCACCTTCGATCTGCATGACAGCAATCTGCCGCTGCAAATCGCGTGGCCCATTCTGGTCAGCAGTTTGATGGAGTGGTATCAGCCACAGCGCGTTATCACCATCACCAATTCCATCCAACCCGGTACGCCAGTCACCATTCGCCCGACAGAGGGCAACGAAGTGCGCATAA
>JAKEEQ010000185.1 GCA_022616515.1 Chloroflexota bacterium
ACTAAGTCTGGCAGAACGCTTTGACAATGGTGGGCCGTGGATGTCGGTGGAAACCTGCGCAGTGTGGCTGGCGCATTTACTGCGGCACGGCGATGAGATTCCGCTGGTGGTTGAGGTTGACGGGATGGTGTTAGGGGAGGCAGAAGCAACTATCGGTGAGGAACCCTCGCCGTATGGCAAACATCTTAACATCAGCAGCCTTTGTATCCATGCCGATGCCCATCGCAATGGGTTCGGTACGGCGTTGATCAATTACGTTAAAGAAATGGCGGGGGTAATGAGCGCCCGCTGGGTGACAGTGCCCTTTGCCGCCGAAGCCACTGAATTTCTGTCGATGCAGGGCTTTCGCCCGCTGGCAGCGCGTCGTCAGGTGATTGTCCCGGCACGTCAGGGGCGCGTATTTTACAAAGCACTTGATATGGATAATTATTCACCATCGCAAATAACTGGCTGGTACATGCCAATTGGTCGTTTTCAGAATGCCCGTCACGAGTGGAACCGCATTTTACCCGGTTTCTGGAACGGCGTACCAGAGCTGGTCGAACCCCGCGTCCATCGTTTCATCATTAATATCACCAACCAGCCCGGCATTCTGCTGCTCGAAGAGGACCGCAAAGTTCCGGGCAGGGCCAATGTCTATCTGTGGACCAAACAGCCAGTTTCCACACACATGATTTCGGCCATCCGCGACCGCTCAGCCCAGCTTGGCTACAATGAGTTGAGCATGTATGTTGATGATGCAGTGATGGCGCTGATTGAGCCGGAAGCCACTGATGTCCGCGATGCCGAAGTTTTGCTGGCAAGCAGTGTTTAGAATGGCAATCCGCATAAATGTATATCCCCGTCGGGCCACTGGTCACCAAGAAACGGATAAATCATTGGATAAGTAGCCGGACCAAACATCTGGTCTCCGGTGGATTGGGTATAAGTGATGTGGCCGGGTACAGTGCGCCATCCCACGCGCTCGTAAAACGGAATGAGCCGGTCACCGCAAAATAAAAGCCCGAATGACGCGCTGGTATTCTTGCGGATGAAGGTGTGGGCACGTTCCATCGCCAGCGTCGCATATCCATGATGGCGATAGGCAGGCACGGTGACTACGCCCCCAATCCCCACCACATTAACGGGCATGTCCCCAACCACAACAGTGCGGTGGTGTAGCTGGATAGTGGTGATCCAGTCGTGTTCATCAGTCAATACAACACGCCATGTTGGGATGCTCCACTCAATGCTGCCATCTTTGAAGGTAGGAAATACGCGCTCTTGCTCTTCGTGTATAGCGTGAAGCGTCTCAGGGTCAATTTCCTGCGGTGGTTTGATGTGAACCTGAATATTCATCGAATATTCGCGGCGGTCCACTGTACGAGAAACGGTGTGCCACAACCTGAGCTTTTTTCCCTGTTCCAGCCCATGAGCGATGGTATGGGGTGGCAACTGCTCTTCTAACTGTGCCAGTAATGGCTGAATGCGCACCCGCCGCACAAAATCACTGGTTGCCGGATGGTGCTGAACCAATCCGCAGATTTCGAGACACCGTCCAAGATCGTTATCCAGCAAACTCAAGTGCGCAAAACCAGACAGGAGTTCCACGCTGATGCCTGCCGCTTGCAGGTCGCGGGCGATACCCAATGCTTCATAAGCGTGGTTACGCGCTTCGCCAACCAGCCCCAGATTGAGTTCAATGAACATCAGGTTAGTCATGCAGTTGGCAAGTCCCCAGCGGTCACCAAGCGTCTGATAAATGGATAGGCTTTCTTCATGGTAGGCACGGGCGGCGGTGGAATCCTCGGCGGCCATTGCTACCAGTCCCATGTTATCCAGACAGGAAGCCTTTCCCTGTAGATTGCCAACTTCCTCGTAGATAGTTTTCGCGTCTTGATGATAGCGATAGGCCCCGTCAAAGTTGCGCTGTCGTCGTTCAAAGTCACCTAGATTGTCCAGTGTGGCGGCGATGCCCTGTCGATCATTGATCGATTCGCGAATTTGAAGGCTCTCCTTAAAATGGTCGCCCGCCAGTTGGTAATCACCGCGCCGTCGCGCCATGATGCCGAGATAGTCGAGACAGGCCGCGATACCTTTTGAGTCCTTCAGCGACCGCATTAACGATAACGTCCGTTGATAATGCTCACGGGCGCGTTCATCGTTACCCTGCCGCATATAAATTTTGCCAGAGTACAACAGTGCCCATGCCTGTCGTCTCAAATCGGTTCCGCTGGATTCCAGTATCTGGCCCAGATAGGCTAAGGCTTCATCAAACTGCCCCTGAAGCTCCATCGTACTGCTCAGACCGACCAGCGCATCGGCCACAAGTTCTGCATAATTGTGCTGCCGTGCGATAGAGATACTGCGTCCATAGTGCTGCATGGCCGTTTTGTATTGGCTTAGCCCGCGATAGGTATCGCCGAGCAGTTTTTCAATGGATGCCTGCAAAACCGAGCCGTTTTCGACGATGGGCAGCAAGTTTTCGAGGATGTCTCTCGCCGCAAAATACGAACTGGTGGCAAGTGCTTTTTCCGCCGCGAGATGGGTATAGCGGGCCGATTGTTCAACATCACCTGCCCGGAGCCACAGCCGTGCCAGACTGGCCGCCAGATCCTTTGCCCGCTCGCCGTACACCTTTTCAAAAGCCCGCGCTGCCTGTCCATTGAGATGTCGCCGCTCGTTGTCATCCATGCTGGATAGAACGAAATTGCGCAATTTATCGTGGGTAAACTGCCACAAATCATCCTGCCGCTCAATTACAGCAACATTGGCACAGGCGGTTAACCACTCTTCGATTGATTGTCCCTGTGACATCGAAGCCAGAACATCAATGTCGAACTGTCTGCCAATCACGGCAGCGCATTTCAACAGCGGCAGGGCATCATCGGGCAGACGGCTGAGGCGAAGATGGAGGATGTCGTGAATGCCACCTGCGAACACAGCCGGTGGCAGGGTGACAAGGCCAATTTTGTCCAGATTACCGGCGTGGTCGGCCAGTGCCCGTACCACCTCCAAGATGAAGAATGGATTACCCTCGGTTTCCTTGTGCAGCAGATCAATGATAGGCTTACTCTGCCCCGCCTCACCCAGCATTGATGTACTCACACGGGCAATTTGTTCGCGATTCAGGCGCTCAAGCTGGATATACTGCATATCGGGTAGTTCATCGACCAGTTCAGGGCGTTCATCGTTCCGGTAACTCGCCAGAATCAATAGCGGCATCTCAGACACCACGCGATTCAACTGCTGTAACGGTTCGAGGCTTTCGTAGGCCCATTGAATATCCTCTAACAGCAGCACAATCGGGCGCGAGTAGCGTTTAAACAGCTCGACGATAGTCATCAATAGCCGCAGTTTCTGGGCATCTGCCTCCAGGTCCGGCAGCATTTCTACTTCTCGTTCCAGAAGTTTATCTATGTCCGGGATGACCTCTTTGAGGATAGCGGCTTCAAGGTCGCTGATTTCAGTCGATAATACCAGCCGCTTGAGTAGATTACGCCACAGGTGATAGGGTAGGCTGCCGCTGTCTTTGGCCTGACCACGCAGCACCAGAATGCCCCGAATCAGTGCCTTAGTGCGAATTTCTTCCATGAGGCGGGATTTGCCAACACCGCTTTCACCGCCAATGAGCCATGAACTACCTTTACCATCAACGGCAGCATCGAGTGCTGTCTCCAGTTCATGCAATTCTGCGTCGCGCCCCACAAACTCACTGGCTTGGAGATAACTTTCACGAATTTCGATACTCTCAATAGGTACGGAATGGTTGACCGCCGCGCTTAAATGCTCGATAACCTCGTGCGCCGTTTGAAAACGCTGCTCTGGCTCCTTTGCCAGCAGAATTTTGATAATGTCCGCAATGGATAATACGCCGGGTCGGAAAGGAATGTCGTATTCTTTGAGCGGCTCCCAGTTGGCAGCCGAGGCTGCAACATGCTGCACAAACGTCGTTACATTATCGTGTTTGTAGGGAAATTCGCCCGTGAAAACTTCATAGGCGATTACGCCAACCGCATATAAATCCGTCCAGATACTCGCCGGATCACCACGAAAAAATTCGGGAGCCATATAGTACAACGTTCCCGCCATGTGGTTTGCCGTCGCCAGTCTGTCCTCGGCATGAATGGCAAGTCCAAAGTCGAGCACTTTTGCCCGGTGCTGGCTATCCACAAGCACATTCTGAGGCTTGAGGTCGCGGTGGATAATTCCCCGGCGGTGCAGATACTTCAGCGCCTGTAACACCTGAATAATCAACGTTGCCCTGGTCTGCATATCTACGTCAGTGGCAATATCTTTAATATTTTTTACGCCCGCCAGCAGTGACATTGTGAAAAAGGGGAATCCATCATCATCAAAGCCATAGTCGAGCACGTCAATAATGTTGGGATGGCGTAGTGAAGCCAGCAACTGAAATTCTTGCGCCAGTGCCAGTTTGTGGTCGTTGCTTCCGCTTCCGCTGATGGTGGAGGTGAACACTAACTTATCTGCCCGCAAAAAGACTCGTTTGACAGCTACAAAATCGCCCGTCAAACGATCAACTGCCTTGTAGACAGCCCCCATGCCGCCTTCACCAAGCAATTCCTCAAGTTGATAACGATTTGCCAGAATGGGCATAAGTACACATCTCGTATTAATTATTTTTGACATTTAGCATAAACCACCAGACCGATTTGTGCTGTTAAAAATTTCTGAAGAACCGAATCTCAACACTTGCAACGCTGCTTTCAGGCGTTCTGGGGCGGGTGAGGTTGGCGGTGAACCTGCCAGGCGAGGTCGCCTCTATTGAACGCGCTTGACAAAAATTCCTTACATACTTTACGCTTATGACTAAGGTTCTGTGTTTTACAGGAAAACTTTTTTATGGAAATTGGACAGGTACTTAGATCAAGCACGGAGGGCTTTACATGCGGTACGCGCAGTCAGGATGTGGATGGGCCACAATTCGGAGCGTTTGTCCGTACGGAAAGCCGAAACGATGGCGACACTTCCACAATTGTAGGCGTCATCACCGCCATCCGCGTGGATGATGATCCATTGGTTCGCCAGCTTATCATGGCAAGCAATGGCAACGGCTATTCAAACGCGATTCGTGACCAGCGTGAAAACCGGATGGTTCCTATCGAGATTGACGTTCTGAGTGTGGGTTATGCCAATGGCGAGGGTGTCCATCACGCCCTACCGCCGCGTCCCCCATTTAGCCTGGACTCTGTGGTGATGTGCATTGATGATGAGGTGCTGACATTCACCGAAGATCTATCATTTTTCCGGCTATTGCTGAATGGGCGTGGGCGGACGTCCAGTGCTGAATTACTGGCTGCCGTCATTGTGCAGGCGGCGCGTGTTCGGGCGGATCGGGATCGTCGAGATTTTTTGATCAATATTGGACGCCAGCTTACAGCATGGTTGGATTATGATCTGAAGACACTGCAACATGTGCTGAGTCTGATTCGACCGATGGCTGTATAGCAAAGTAGGCCCGCCAGCATTCCCTTTCCCGGCAAACGCTGGCGACATTTGTTTAGAGCGCATTATTGTCAAATTCTACCCAGTGGGCATTCAGCCTGAAACCTTCATAGGCAGAGTCTGGTAACGCTCGACCCAATACCAGACTCGCCATCAGTTCTCCAGCGGCAGGGGAGGTCATGATGCCATGTCCCACATGCGCCACGGACACAAATAGCCCATCAACCTCCGGGTGGCGATCAATGATGGCACGTTCGCTCTCATAAGGTTTATGATTGCCCTCGTCATCCACCTGAAAAGCAGCACTTTCATCGCGATAAACATAACGCTCTATGTGAAATAGGGTTGACAAAAAAGAACTGTCTCCCAAGATGGGAAGTCAGCAAACCAACCAACTTAGGAGGACAGTTCAATGACAAGTAT
>JAKEEQ010000186.1 GCA_022616515.1 Chloroflexota bacterium
GACTTATCCTTGTCAGTGACTGTGGTTGGTTTCTGTCAGGATAAGTCCTTCTCTCCTTTTTGAAAAGTGTCCCTCCGCCAGCCATTCATGGGGGAGATGTCCGAAGGACAGAAGGGGACCAACCTCGACTCCCTCCTCAAGTCCGAAATTGCGGAATGTGGGCGCAAAATGGGCCTTGACGCGCCCGAACAGGATGTGCTGGTTGAGATGACCCTGCGGGCGTGGCAGCAGTATGGCCCGCGACTGGTGATCCTCGATAATGTGGAGAGTGAACAGGTCGTGCGTGATTGGCTGCCACGTTTGGGCGATAATGTGCGAGTGCTGTTGACCTCGCGCCGCCAGCAGTGGAGCAGAACCCTCAACATCAACACCCACCGGCTGGATGTCCTTTCGCCGGAGGAAAGCCGCCAGTTGCTGCGCGATTTAGCCCCACATCTGAAAACTTTCCCGGATGAAGAACTGGATGAAATCGGAAAAAAGTTTGGGCATCTGCCGCTGGCCCTCGACCTTGCCGGGCGCTACATGGGTGATGAGGTGCGGGCGGGCATTACCCCGTCAACCTATATCGAACGGCTCGAAAAGCAGGTCAACATGCTCGATCACGCCTCACTTATCGGGGATGATAGCGAAGGCAGCCCTACCGATCACATCCTCAACCTCAACGCCACCTTTGCCTTAAGCTGGGAGCAGCTTGACGACGACAAAGATGCACTGGCGCAAAGTGTGTTCCTGTGCGCGGGCTATTGTGCGCCCAATACACCAATCCCGCGTGAGTTGTTGCAGGGTGCGGCGGGTGAAAACTTTGATGACGAGGATTTTGAAGCCGCCCTGAAACGCCTGTACCAGACCGGACTCCTACAAATCGAGGACGGCGACATCACCATCCATCCCCTGCTGGCGGAATATGCACAGAAAGTGGATGAGGGTGAGCGGCTTGAGGCGGTGGTTAGTGTAATAACGACTCTCTCATACCAGACACTTGATTCGCGTTTACCTGCCAATTTCGTGCCACTCCATCAACATCTGGAGCGGTTGAGCATACTGACTGAAGAAGTAGGTATAGAGAAGACAAGTACACTTTGGAATAACCTCGGCGCTTATCTAAATAACATCGCTGATTATACCGGGGCGAAGGCCGCCCACGAGCGGGCACTGCGCATTGATGAAGCCACCTTTGGTCCCAACCATCCCAATGTGGCAATCCGCCTCAACAATCTGGGGAGTGTGCTTAAGGCCCAAGGCGACCACGCGGGGGCGAAGGTTGTCTATGAGCGGGCACTGCATATCAATGAAGCAGCCTTTGGTCGCGACCATCCCAATGTGGCAATCCATCTCAACAATCTGGGGGAGGCGTTACTTGCACAGGGGGACCATAAGGGGGCGAAGGTTGTCTATGAGCGGGCACTGCGCATCTTCAAGCAGCATTTGGGACAGAATCATCCATACGTGGGTATACTTTACAACAATTTGGGCGGGGTATTGAAAACACAAGGCGACTACACGGGGGCAAAGGTCGCCTATGAGCGTGCACTGCAAATTAATGAAGTTGCCTTTGGTTCCGACCATCCCAATGTGGCAATTCTCCTCAACAATCTGGGCATGCTTCTAAAAGAACAAGGCGACTATGCTGGGGCGAAAGCTGCCATTGAGAGGGCTTTGCACATTGACGAAGCTGTCTTTGGGCCAGACCACCCCAATGTGGCAATCCGTGTCAACAATCTGGGAGAGGTGCTAAAGGCACAAGGCGATTATGATGCGGCGAAAGCCGCGTATGAGCGAGCACTACGTAGTGGAGAAACAACTTTGGGTTCCCACCATCCTGAAGTAGCGATCCGTATCAACAATCTAGGCGGGGTGTTGGAAGCACAGGGCGATTATGACGCGGCGAGAGCCGCCTACGAGCGGGCACTGCACATTGACGAAGCCGTCTTTGGTCCCGACCATCCCAGTGTGGCACGAGATGTCAACAACCTGGGAGGAGTGCTAAAAGCACAGGGCGACTACACGGAGGCGAAAGCCGCCTATGAGCGGGCACTGTGCATTGATGAAGCCACCTATGGTCCCGACCATCCCGATGTGGCAATCAATCTGAATAATCTGGGTAGCCTATTGGCTGATATGGGCGACCTTGATACGGGTATCCAACATCTGGAGCGGGCTTTGCGGATTTTTGTGCGGGTGTTGCCGGAGAATCATCCCAATATCCAGAAGGTGTGGGAAAATTTGCTGGGCTATCGTGTGCAAAAAATCATGCGGGATGAGGGCGTGTCTGAGGAGGAGGCCATTGAGATTTTGAAGCGGCAGTTGGGCGGGGAGTAACGGCAGGGTTTGATTGGTTGGATGCGTTGGCGGGTGGATGCCATGATGTGTTTAAAGAAAATAATACGGGTTATCAACGAACCGGGATCGGGTACACCGCGTCCCATGTAACAAACCATAACCCGTATTTAAATGTTAAACTGCATTATGGCGTCCCTACGAAATACCGTAGGGACAGCATAAACAAGCTTGTTTGTTGAATAAATAAAGGAACACATGAATTACGAAACCTATTTAAGCCCATTTTCATGGCGGTATGGCTCCGATGCGATGCGCCATATCTGGTCGCTGGCCCATAAGCGCCGTCTATGGCGTCGTATCTGGGTGGCGCTGGCGGAAGCGCAATCGACGGTTGGCCTCGTATCGCCGGAGCAAGTTGACGACCTGCGCCAACATCAGGACGACATCAACATCGAACGTGCCCACCAATTGGAACAGGACCTCAAACACGATCTGATGGCCGAAGTTCATACTTATGCGGAGCAGTGCCCGGTCGGCGGCGGCATCATCCATCTTGGCGCGACCAGCATGGACATCGAAGACAACGCCGATGCCCTGTGCCTGCGCGACTCCACCCGGCTCATCCTCGAAAAACTGGCGGATGTGCTCGGTGTGCTGGTGGATCAGATTGAGACCCATGCCAGTACGGTTTGCATGGCGTTTACCCATATCCAGCCCGCCGAACCCACCACCCTCGGTTACCGGCTGGCCTTTTATGCACAGGATTTACTGGCAGATTATCACAATCTCCGGCGAATTCACAGCGGCATTCGAGGCAAGGGATTTAAGGGCGCGGTCGGAACATCGGCCTCCTATACCCAGCTTCTGCAACACAGCGCCATGACCCCGCGTGAGATGGAAGCGCATATTATGCAGACGCTTGATCTTGAAGCATATGAGGTCGCCAACCAGACCTACCCGCGCCGTCAGGATTGGGAGGTGGTGACGGCATTGTCCGGGCTGGCAATCACGATTGCCAAATTTGCCTTTGACCTGCGCATCTTGCAATCGCCGCCGTTTGGTGAGTGGCGCGAACCGTTTGGCAAATCACAGATTGGCTCGTCGGCAATGCCGTTCAAGCGCAATCCCGTCAACGCTGAAAATATCAACAGTCTGGCGCGATTGGTGGCGGCCCTGCCCAACGTCCTGTGGGAGAACGCAGCCTATAACCTGCTGGAACGCACACTGGATGATTCGGGCAATCGCCGCGAAGTGCTTCCCACCGCCTTCCTCGCCACCGATGAACTGCTGCTGCGGATGAAACGGCTGCTCAAGGGCCTGACGGTAGATGAACATGGGGTGCGGCGCAACATGGATATTTACGGCACATTCGCCGCAACGGAACGCTTGCTGATGGAGGCCGTGCGCAGCGGTGGCAATCGACAGGAACTGCACGAGGTCATCCGCGAAAACAGCCTCAAAGCGTGGGCGGATGTGCAATCTGGCAAACCCAATCCGCTGGTTGATTTGCTAGCCAGCGACGCCACGATGACCGCGTTGCTTGAGCCGGATACGATTCGCGAACTGCTCAATGCCGGTGATTATGTAGGGGATGCGCCGCAGCGGGCCATGAATATCGCAAACCAGATTCGAGTGGTGGTTTAACAACCCCCACCCCCTGACCCCCTCCCCCGCTCGTTCCTCACGGGAGAGGGGTCGGGGGTGAGGGGGAATGGTGATGTGGCTGGCGAACGCCATCAATGGCGTCCCTACGATGATTCCCGTAGGGACACGGCAGTGCCGTATCCGCTACTGCCTCAAATTCGAGGTTTACAAGAAACGTACCTGATGGCAAAATCACGTGGATTGTTTTCCAGCAATGGGAAGAAAAAAGTGACACAACGTGCCGGGAAATGGAAATTATTGTGGAGTGACGGTCCTAGCCACAAGATTCGTTTCCTTAACTGGCAACATAAATTAGCATTCAAGACCCCGTTAACAGCGGGGTTTTTGTTTGGGTGGTGTACCCCTCCGGTCCTGGCGGACCACCTCCCCGCAAACGGGGTGGGCGGGGACGGTTTTCAGGCATGGAGGGAGAGTGGCACACCCACATCAATCAGGCAACGGACGCCATACATGGCGTCCCTACGAATGGAGTCGGGACTCCGGGATGGCGAGAGGTCAACGACGGGTATCGTAGGGACGGGATACATCCCGTCCGCCGGGAAATGCACCCGAAACATTAACCATGATGCACAAAGGAGAGACACACATGGACATTGCAGCATTACAGCGCGAAACCGAAACTTATTTAGACCGCTATACCCCACCCGCCATCAACGGGGATTACGCGGGCAAGCATATCGTCACCGTTGAGCAGTTTGCCCGGCCTGACCTCGATATCATCTTCGAGGCCACACGCCGCATCCGCCGGGCAGTGCGCCGTGGTGAACGCGGCGTGCCGGATTTATGCTCAAACAAAGTGCTGGCGGTGCTCTTTTTTGAATCCAGCACGCGCACCGATATGTCCTTTCAGGCGGCGATGGCGCGACTGGGTGGCAGAATTATCGGGGCCAGCAACGGCATTTCGTTCTCGTCGGTCTATAAAGGCGAGAATCTAGCCGATACAGTACGGGCGGCGGGCTGTTATGCCGATGCGATTGTGCTGCGCCATCCCGAAGTCGGCGCATCGTATAAAGCGGCCTACTATCTGGATTTGTTGGGGCAGCAAATCGACCACCAGCCGATATTGATTAGCGGCGGGGATGGTATTGGCGAACACCCGACACAGGCACTGTTGGACCTGTTCACGCTGATTGATTACAAGCCGGACATCGACGGCCTGAATATCACACTGGTGGGCGATTTGAAGAACGGGCGCACTGTGCATTCGCTGGCGAAACTAGTGGGCCTGTATGAAGCACCGGGCACGATGCTCAACTTTGTATCGCCGGAATCGCTGCCTATGCCGCAGAAGATCAACGATTTCTTGAATACACGGCCTGTGCAGTTCTATGAAACGGACAATCTGTTTGAGGTGCTGGGCGACAGCGATGTCATCTACTGGACGCGCGTTCAAGAAGAGCGTTTCGAGGACCGGGATGAATATGAACGCATTCGCGACAGCTTCATCATGACGCCGGATGTACTGCATCAGGCTAAATCTGATGCGATTTTGATGCACCCGCTGCCGCGCAAGCATGAAATGGGCACCACAGCCGATCATGATGTGCTGGATCAGGACTCGCGTTCAGTGTATTTCCAGCAGATGCAGAACGGCATGTTCGTCCGTATGGCGCTGCTTGCCAAAACGCTGGGCGTGACGAGTTTGTGATGTAACTCACCCTCCCTAATCCCTCCCCGCAAATGTGGAGAGGGACTTTACGGTCTGCCGGTGCAAAATTGTCGCTATTGTGTTGGCGTTTCGGCGAGATGGAAAAATGGCGACTCTCTGTTCCTCCTCCGCAGGGCGGGGGAGGTGGTCCGCTAGGACCGGAGGGGGTGGGAAAATATTGGAGATAGAACATGGACAAAATCGACCGCGAATTTTTAAAAACCCTGCGAGAACGTGCCCGGCACAATCGCAAAAATTCAACACAGGCCGAAACCCTGCTGTGGAGTGCTGTGCGCCGCAATCAAATAGACGACTATCATTTCTATCGCCAGTACGTTATTTACCCTTTTATTGTTGACTTTTGCTGCCCAAAGGCGCAACTGATTGTTGAGGTAGATGGCAGTTCTCATCTTGGCAAAGAAGAATACGATGAGGGGCGGAATGAGACACTGAAAGAAGCGGGATTTCGTGTGATTCATTACAGTAATCAAGATGTGATGAACAATTTGCAAGGGGTGGTTGATCACATCCGAGACGTCTTGCGCGGCGATGAATAATCACACCCCTCTCTAAATCTCTCCCCGCAAGCGGAGAGAGACTTTGTGGCCTGCCGGTGCGGAACTATCGCCGTTTGCGTTGGCTCTCTGACGAACGTTGAAATGGGGAATCGTTGGTCCACCAGGACCGGAGGGGAATTATTCATGGGCAGCGGCATCGTAGACCTCGTGACGAAAATCATCACGGTCAGTCTGGCGACGGTGGTGATTGTGGCGGGATTGCCGGGGTTCCGGTGATTGCGCTCCCCGCCTATCACATTAACGGCTTGTCTAGCAGGGTGGAGTGTCGCATAATATAGAACGTATGTTCGGGAATCTGAGGTAATCCATGACCCGCTCTGCCCCAAAATCTGATCAAGCACCGCTTACGGAAATGCTGGAGATTATGCCACAGGACATTACCTGCGCAGACGATCTTGCGGTTACCTCGACTCCACACCCTCCTCTCTCTCAGGCAGTACGGCGACAGACGGAAAGCGATGCGCTGGACAATGCGCAGCGTGCCATCTGGCCCGCCGTACTTGCCGGGGATAGCGATGCTATAAAGCTGTTTCTACAAATTCATGACCGCCGGGTCAAGTTGTGGGGTCTGACTGACGACCAAACGCCGCGTGATTGGGTGGTGCGGGTGGAACGTGGTTAGATGAAGCGTTTGATTTCTGCTCGTAACGCTTCGGGACTGCATATTTTGCTGATGACATCATCGAAAATATTGTGTTCTTCGGTCAAAAGGCTAAAATCCACTGCCGTGATTGCCACGACCGGAATATGATCAAATTCTCGTATGCTGCGCAATTGATTAGCGAGTTCAACCCCACTTACTTCGGGCAGTACAATGTCCAGCAAGATAAGTTGAGGATTGATTTCAAAGACTGTATTAATGAGGTTTAAAAGATCGTCCGTGTGCACGATATCGTGCCCGTCGCGTTGTAGTATACGTGCAAGCAAAAAAGCGTGATTGCGGTCATCATCGACCAGCAATATTTGTGCCATTGTCAAGTCTGTGCCCCATCCACTGTGACTCACCACCGCGACAATTGTAATAGGTATGACAAGAATTTCACAATTTTGGTCGGACCATCTCCTGATGTCTGAGCAGACTACCCTATGCGTAAAAAACTGTGGGTGGTTGAGCTGGCGGACGCCATCTATGGCGTCCCTACGATCATTCACGATTCCCGTAGGGACAGCATACATGCTGTCCGTCACTACAAAATCATTCGTCAGTCGATATGTCACCACCACCCAAAACTGCTGCCAGTTCCCCGGCAGCAGCCAATGATATGCTTTTGTTTAGCAACTACAGGTCGTGTAGTCTTTCAAGTGTCTGCGAGCTGACTGCTAAATGAACTTCGTCTTCATCCATTTGGTCTACCCAGCCAGCAGGGATAAGTCTTTCTTTCTGAAAGAGGACGCCCTGCTTCACCGAAAAATGCGTGATGCGCCCGGTCCTGGAATCGGTAATGACTCGCTCAACATCACCCACATCTTCACCATCCCGGCTAATCACATCGGCACCCTTTTTCATGGGAACGCTATCCTGAGGGATATTGCGCTCTTCAACAATTACCCCCGGAGTCGCATAGACTCCCGGATACCAGACGGCAATATCGGGCGGCGGGTAATAGTAGATCGGCTCGATATAGTCGCCTTCATACTCAGTGTCAACTTCGGACTCGTTTGGCGCAACATAGTGCCTTTGAATATACGGCGGTAAATCTCCGGTATGTGGCCGCAAGACCACTCGTTCCTCGGTAGCTGAAGTCACCAGTTCAATCGGTACGACCTTATCCTCGGTGAACAAGAAGCCTTTGCGCACCACCAAGCCGACGACTTTGCGCTCACGCGGATCGACGACAAATCGTTCAATATCACCGACTTTTTCACCATCAGCAGTGTAGACAGTGGTTCCTTCTTTAAATTGCATGGTTCGCACTCCTTTTTATTTAGTAGGCAAAACGTGAATTACATCCCAGAAAATGAATACTTTCTGCCCGTTTATGGTTGAGAGGCGGACGCCCCGTTGGGCGTCCCTACGCACTCACCGGAATCACGGCGAGAACGGCTCCGTAGGGATACGGCACTGCCGTGTCCGCTTTCCCCTGAACCATTCTGCGTTTAATACGCTTCTATCTGACGCCCAGATCCTGTGCCACTCCGTACCCGGAATCCCAGCGCGATCATCATGACGCCAAACAAAATGGCATAGAATCCGATCAGCCATGTCACCGCCAACGCACCGCTGCCGGGCGCGATGATCAACAAGGCACCAAATATGATGGACAGCACGCCGCTGATTCCGAGCAGCACTTCGTTGTTAATTTCGCGCCGAAGCTGGATAGCGCCCCAGATTTCCAGAATCCCGGTGAAGATTGCCCAGAAGGCAATCAGATACAGCAGAACCAGCGCGGTAATTTCCGGCCAGATGAAGGTCAGAATACCGGCAGCAACGCCGACCAATCCTTCCAGCAGACCGACCCACCATCGCTGGTCAGGATCACCACCTATCAGGGCGGCGTAGATGTTAATCCCGCCATCAACCAGTGCATAAGCACCGAACAGCAGGACCAGAACCCTCAGTGTAAGGTCTGGTACGAAAATTGCGAACAGCCCAAACAGGACCGCAACCAGACCACGTATGATAAGTGTCCACCAGTTTCTTGAAAGGGTATCAAGCATGGCAAATCCTCCCTAAAATGATCGTTTGAGTCGCTATCTCACATTATAGGTTGGGGGTTATTTGAAAAATCTAGGTAAAACGTTAAAGAAGAATATGAGCAGGCAAGCAAAATTCTGTGCAACAGGCAACGGACCGCTGTACCGTCATTTTCCCGGTGAGGCCCAATTCGCTTCACCCTGACCCGATGAATCGCCCTCGTGTTTATGCATTCCTGTCGTTTGCCGTCCTGCGCCTGTTGCACTCCAGTGGAAATTCGTGAGTATCGGGTGTATAGTGACGCGCGGGTGAGGGGGACGTTATTGGAATCGAACGGTGATGTTGGCCCATGTAAAGCGGGCGCTCACGCCAGAGTGCCCTACGGGGCCACATGTTTAATGGTGATTTGCCATCTCCGGGAATAGTCCGTAGGGACAAACCGATGTGTTTGTCCGCTGCTGAAATCGCCATGCACTTGTGCCGTCATCGGCGGCTTTTGCAAAACTGTCCGCCTGTCTACTACGGCTAATGGGGTAGATGGTGACGTGTGAAAGTTCCCTCCTCCATGTCTTCCCATTTATGGTTGATAGGAGGACACTTTTAGTGAAAGTCGCACACCCGATTAAAATCGGGTGCTACGAAAGGCGAAATCCACTGAAGGGATTCAAAACGAGTGCCTTCAGTGCACTTTGGGTTTCTTTAGCCGCAGACTTTAGTCTGTGGCGACGGGACTGCACCCTGTCATTCAGCCATTCCTGCAAAAACTGTCCGCCCCTTAGCCATTTATGGGGGAGGTGGTCCAAAGGACCGGCGGAGGGGGATAATTTTAATTTCGTTTTTCAGGACTCATTCTTATGACCACCGCCAACACCTTTGCGGCCTTCCAATATTCAAACTTCCGCCGCTATTTCACCGGGCAGCTCATCTCATTCGCGGGCCTGTGGATGCACCGCGTGGCACTCGGCTGGTTCGTCTACCAGCTTACCGGGTCCGAGGTGTGGTTGGGAATCATCGCTTTTGTATCCGGCTTTCCCTCGCTCCTCTTCAGCACCTATGCCGGAGTGCTGGCAGATCGTTATTCACGCCGCACGATCATGATGGTCAGTTACGCCATCGAAGCCGTGTTCGCCATCACCCTTGGACTCCTGACGCTCGCTGGTGTAATCTCGATTGGCATCATCGCCATTTTCGCGCTGGCTTCGGGCATCACCACCGCTTTCAGCGAACCGACCCGGCAGGCATTCATCCGCGACATCGTTGATCTGCAAAACCTCAACAGCGGCATCGCCGTCAATGCCATCATGGGCACGTCCGCCGCCATGATCGGGCCGGGAATAGCAGGTGTTTTGTTGGTCGCAGTAGGGCCGGGCTGGTGTTTTGTCCTGAATGGACTTAGCTTTTTAGCCATCATTTTTTCACTGTGGTCGATTTCCATCGTTGCACCGCCGCGCTCCCATATGCGACCCTCTTCATGGCAGGATTTGCGGACGGGCCTGCACTATATTCGCCACCATAACGCTATCTTGCCGCTGTATCTGCTGGCAGTTGCCACCAGCATTCTGGGCATCAACATGCTCGTCCCGCTTTTTCCCGCCTTTGCCGCCGACGTGCTGGACTCGCCAACGGTCGCCTACACCTTCCTCAATGTGGCACTGGGGTTTGGCTCGATTGTGGGTAGTTTGTTCAATGTGTGGATCGGGGCGCATTTTGGACGTGGGAAATCGGTGCTGTTAACGGCTGCGGTGCTCCCGGCAGCAGCCCTCATATTCTCCCGGATTGGAGCAATACCAGCATCAACGACCATGATGGGTCTGCTCGGCTTCGGGTATGCAACCTTTTTCATCACCACCAACATCCTCATCCAGACTCAGGTTCCGGATGAACTGCGGGGGCGTGTAATCAGTTTATGGGCGCTGCTGCGATTCGGTCTGGCTCCCGTTGCCGCGTTAGGGATTGGTTTTCTAGCTCAGTTTCTGGGCTTGATTAACACGATAATGATATTGAGTGTTCTGGCGGCCCTCATCTGCTGGCTGGTGGTTACGCGTGCGCAGAATGTGCTGCGCCGCCTGTAAGCGCGGCAATGTCATCAAAAACCGTCTCCGGGTGATTCGCGTTGAAGTGGACAACCGGGATGTCGCGAGCATCGACCTGTATGTCTTCCCGCATCACAATCACGTCCGGGCGAAAGGATACCATCATCGGCACAGCAAACTTGACAGACGGTGCGGCAGCTACAATCAGGCCGTTAATCGTCAAGTTGCGCTGGATGAAATATGTTTGCTGGACATTGTCTTCAATTAAGAGAACTTTTGTCATTCGCCTCTTCTTTCGTTTTTGACAATACATTCTTTATTCTACGGCAAGTTTATCAACTTGTCCACCAAGATTTGTAAAAAATCCTAACGTGTCACGCAAGTAGTTTACAAACCGTTCGACGAAGCTCTTGCAGGTGAAAAGGCTTGGGGAGGAAACCACTGAATCCCATAAACACATAAGCGGCTGCCAGTGTATCATCCGTCATGGCGGTCACCGCCAGCACCGGAATTTGCGCAAGCTGCGGATGAGACTTAATCTGAGCAGTCAGGTCGATGCCATGCACATCCGGCAGGGCAATATCCATGATAATCAGGTCCGCCGGGAAATAATGCAGCAGATTGATCACAATTGTTGCATCATCGGTCGCAAATACCTCATGACCATCGCGTTCCAGATTAAAACGGATGATTTCTTGATGATGGAAATCATTCTCTACAATGAGAATGCGTGCCATCTGATTACTCCAGTCACCCTTAAGATAATTGGAGTATAAGCCAACTGGAATTAATTCTAATTTACGTTTTGTTAAATTTGTGTAAGAATGCACACGATTTTCTTCCCTACAACCGCTGCACACATGTTTCCCCACCCTAACCCTCCCCATGTTTGGTTGGGCGGGGGACAGTTTTTGCAGAAACGGCTGATTGACAGGACGCCGTTCATTCACCACAGACTAAAGTCTGCGGCTAAAGAAACCCAAAGTGCACTGAAGGCACTCGTTTTGAATCCCTTCAGTGGATTTCGCTTTTCGTAGCACCCGATTAAAATCGGGTGTGAGATCAGCCAACCCTTTTGCCGCTGGCGGATCGGTTCGACTGGACCTGCGGCCCTCCCCGACCAATACTGTCTTTGTCTAAAACTGTCCTCCCTCTAACCATTCATGGGGGAAATGTCCGAAAGACAAAGGGGGAAGACGAACACGGCTCAGGCACTCACTCCAACCCAAACGGCTCCAGCCTCGGATCGCCTGCGTCATAACGATACGGTCGCCACATCGACCCGAAATCCCCCTGATCGGCATAATAATACTGCCAGACGATTTCTCCCTCTGGATTAACTTCCCAGTATCCGTAATCCCCTTCGGCAATGATCGTATTACCGTTCGCCAGCCGGTCCGCCCCGGAAATAAATGGTGCGAACAGGTCCGGGTGTGTGAACGACCACACTACCTCTGGCCCTACATAGTCGCCGCTCATGGTCAGGTCCTCCGGCAGGGCAAATTCATAGACCGTTGATTGCTCGTCGCCATTGGTATGATTGGAATACACCAGAATATTGCCCATGCCGGGCCTATCGCCTTCAATCAGTCGGGGATAGTGCTGGCGATCCAACAGCGGCGGCACGCTGAAATTGCCGAACGCCTGCGGGTTGCCGAAACGATATACCAGATCACCACCCACGCCATAATCGCCGTCTTCATGTGAGGCTGCTTCTTCGGTGGTCGTGCTGTGATCAATCACCCAGATTTCGCTGAATTTGTGTACACTCAAATAAATCAAGTCTTTATCAGGGTCATAATCAAGGCCGTTGGTGTGCAAAAGTTCAGGCCAGCGGCTGTCCATTGAGGGGTAATTGATGTCTACCAACTGCGGGTTGAGGCTGACTCCGCCGTAGTTCGCCTTACTGTTGTCCCAATCCTGCACGATATGGTCGATCACATCCCACACCCAGACCACCTCAAACGTCTCAGGATTGACCTCGACGATACGCTCCGGCCAGAATTCGGTGACTTCCGTCAGGTCAGCGGGATCGCGCCCGGCCTCAATCGTCTCCTCGATGCTGATTTTATATGTCACCAGCAGCAGGATGTTACCGTTGGGCATTGGCTCAATATCGTGATGCACCGAGTAGTCTTCGGTGAAATAGGGGAACTGTGAGAGGACATTACCGCTGGC
>JAKEEQ010000187.1 GCA_022616515.1 Chloroflexota bacterium
GCACAGCATCACGAATCTTGTCGTGGCTGAACTGCCAGAGGTTATCATGGACGCTCAACACCGCCGCCATTTCGCAGACATACAGCCAATCCCGCACATCCAGCGTCGCATCCAGTGCTTGCATCACATCCGTATCAATCTGCCGCCCGTAGACCGCCGCAAGCTGTAGCATGGGTCGGTAGGCTGTTGGAACCTGTGCAATACGCCGCTCCAGCACCGTTAGCATTCCCTGTGTAAATATTTGATTGGGCAGCGTCGCTTTGCCGACATCACCTAAACTGCCCGCCTGTTCCGCCAGCGTCCGGACGACCTCCACAATAAAGAAGGTGTTGCCTTCCGTATGCGATTCCAGTACCACGATAACCTGCGGGTCCTGCCCCGCTTCTCCCAACATTGCCGTACTCAGGGCAGCGATACCCTGTGTACTTAATCTGCTCAGTGTAATGACTTCCGCGTCTTCCAGTTCCTGCGGCAAATGGGGAACCTCATCATCGCGAAACGTTGCCGCTACCATCACCTGTGGCAGTCGGTTCGCCATTCGCAGCAGTTGCTTGAGCGGCAGCAGTCCATCAGTTGACCACTGCAAATCCTCCAGAATAATGAGCAGCTTGTGGTCGATCTGTGCCAGCAGGTCGATGATTGCCATCACGATGCGGCGCTGGTAGGCACTGCCTGTCATTTCCGGCGCATCCGGCACAGGATGTCCAAGCAGGTCTTCAATATCTGGCACAATCGCCTTCAACACACTTGCCTGCATATCACTGACCGAACCTACCAGCAGCAAGCGCCGGGTGATATTTCGCCACTCCTGAAAGGGCAGCCCGCCGCCATCTATCGCCTGCCCGCGCACCACCAGCACCCCCTCCACCATCGCCCGGATACGCAGTTCATCCAGCAAACGTGACTTGCCCACCCCCGATTCGCCACCCACCAGCCACACCGACGCCTTACTCTGGCCCATGTGTTCAAGCGCCAGTTCCAGAAGCGCAAGTTCGTTATCGCGCTCAACAAACCGTGCTGCCTGCAAATAACTTTCGCGGATTTCCGGGCTTTCCTGCGGAACCTCTCGGAAAGCGTTCAGTTGCTTGATGCCATCCTCTAAGTTTGACAACCGCTCTGCCGGATTCCGCACCAGCATGTGCTTGATAAGCGCCACCACGCTTTCTGGCGCATCCACCCGTTCATAGGGTGGGTCTTCAGTCATGAGATGGCGTAGTAGTTCATGCGTATCATTGAACGGAAACGGGTAAATCCCCGCGAACAGTTCAAAGGCGATGAGGCCCAGCGCAAAAATATCACTGGCAAAACCGGGGTCCGCGCCTTCTAACAGTTCGGGAGCCATGTAAATAATGGTTCCTGCTATGCTCTGGCGGCTGTTATGTTCCATCGCGATGCCGAAGTCCAATACACGCACCGTCCCGTCGGGGGAGACGAGGATATTGGTCGGCTTTAAATCCCGGTGAATGATGCCCCGCCGGTGAAGATAATGCAGCGCTTGCATGAGCTGTACCAGCAAATCAATCTTCTCTGCAAAGTTACGCTCACGCGCCACCTGTGTTATGCGGTCGGCATCTTCCATGAGGGTCATGGTGAAATAGGGCTGCGTGTCGAAACCGTAATCCAGCACGTCGATAATGTTGGGGTGGCGCATGGAAGCCAGTGTGCGGAATTCATTGGCGAGGGCTAGATGCAGATTTTGCTCTTCTGTCCGCGAATTAAAAAGCAGCAGGTCTGGTTCCACCTTGATACTCTTGAGCGCCACATCAACCCGGTTAAGGCGATCATAGGCGCGATAGACGGAACCCATACCCCCTCCACCGAGCAACGTGCCTACTTCGTAACGGTTCGCTATTCTCATCCGCCTCGCCTGCGACTATTTCCCACATCATAACCGACTTTTCGAGCAGGAAACAAAAATTTCCTGCGTTGGGCAGTCATTGAAGCCCCGTCCGGCTAAGATGGGGTTTCTTAATTATTGAGATAGTGTTTTATGACCGGCATGAAGAGGGGGCTGGTTTATGCTCTTACTGAACATCAACTTCGCCGACAACTCGCCTCGCAAGACCAAACCCTACCCGCCCACAAAGCCTGCTTAAAATTTAACTATGCGCCGTCCCCATGGGATAGAAGTATTAGAAGTACGTTAATAACATAAATTTAGCAAATCTAACCGGGTCCGGGACAGCGTTTAAGGATTTAGAGGCCAGCCAGTTAGTGCAATCATTTAGAAGATATGGAGGATTATTATGAAAGACTTGTACAAACGTTTCGGTACTTTGGCGCTCCTCGTTCTTTTATTCACAGTGGCTGTCCCGCTGGATTCAACACAAGCCGGGCATCGTCGCGCACCGGAAATCAATGTGCGAACCGGGTTTACGGATATATCGGACAATACGGGCAGCGTGACCTTCAATGAAATCCATGCCGGTCAATCAACCCTCAAGGACTTCGTCATCGAAAACTCGGGCAGGGGCACACTGACCATTGGCAATGTAACAGTACCCGACGGTTTCAGGGTGGCGTATATCTCCAGAACTTCAATTGGACCTAATGGGATCGGACGTATTACAGTGAGCTGCGGTCAAGGCACTGCGGGAACGTTTAGCGGCGAAATGTCAATCGAGAATAACGACGCCGATGAGAACCCCTATAACTTCACCATCACCTGTATTGTCCATGCGCAAACCCCGCCAGACATGGCCGTGTTCAATGAAGCAGACCTGTCTTTGATCCCGGATGATACCGGCAGCATCACGGTTACCGGCACCCAGGGCCAGTTCGTTGAGATCGAAATCTCGATCCACAATTCGGGCACGAGCAATCTGTTCGTATCAGAGCCGACCGTGCCCGCAGGCTTCCGGTTTGACGACTTGACGGGTTGCGACTCGGTTACGCCGGGCAACTCCGAAATCTGCTTTATTACATGTATCGGGGATACAGTAGGGACGTTCAGTGGGGAGGTGTCGTTCGAAAATAACGACCCCGACGAGAACCCCTACAACTTCACCCTGACCTGCATAATCAATTAGGCAGCAACGTGAGCGGGTGCAGTCCACCCTGAACAACGGATACCCCATGTCGTGACATATTACCCAAACCGCCTAACTCCGGTAACTTATCAACCAGACCCCGTCTCATACAGGCGGGGTCTGCAATTCTTTGACCAGACGAATGGCCCCTTCAAGCGACATTTCAGCGCCTTTTTGGAGGAGGGTTTGCAGGTGGTCATCACCAAGTTGTTGGCGTAGTTCTTCCAGATCATCTTCCATCGATTCCCGTGTGGTATCCGGTATGCCTGCACCCATCTGAATTGCAAATTCTTCAGCAAACCCATAAATTTGTGCGCAGCGTGTCGGCGAACCGGTGAATTTAGTTATCCCACCAAATCCCCAGAAAATTTTGCTGAGTTCTCCATAGTGTTCCAGCTCTACAAACACATCAAGGGCAGCTTGATAACAACTGATAGCTTTATCCATATCGAATGTCACCAGTGCGATATTCCCGATGTTTAGTAAGGTCGCTGCCACTTCCAACTGGTCATTACACGCTTCGTGGTAGGCCAGGACTTGCTCGTAAATTGCCATTGCATCGGCATAGCGCTCCATATATTTATAGACAACACCAAGATTATTCATCGACGCGGCAATCCCTTTTGAAAGTTCACTGCCCGATGCCCGCAGCCGCATGTTAATGGCTTCTTTCAAATATAATTCAGCCTGTGCATAGTCACCCTGTCGGCTGTAAAATTCCCCCCAATTTGCCAGCACCACGCCAGTGAGTTCGGCGTCGCCGTTGGCGGTTGGCGCAACTTTCTCCGCCAGAGTAAGCAATTTTGCTACGGCCTTAAAATCCCCTTTTAAGTAATGCAAGCTTATCATTCGAGTCAGAAAAAGGACCTGATCGTCTTCCGGCAAGTATTCAAGATAGGTCCGGGCATATTCAAACCATTGCAAGCCAATGTCAATTTGCCCCTGTGCGGGCCAGAAAATATGCAGGGTATGGACAAGCTGGACACCAATGGCGTAGGCATGATTGTCGAAAGACCATTGTAAAGCGGCCTGTAGATTCATTTCCTCAATCCGCAACCGTCTTAACCAGTAGGCTTGTTCAGAGCCAGACCAGTTTTCAAGAGCCGCTTCTGCCAGTTCCAAAAAAAACGCGGCGTGATGGTGGTAAATGACGGACGAATTGTCATCCTGCTGGAACAGGCTTCTGGCAAATTCGCTGATGGACAACAACATGTTATAGCGCAGGCCATCGTCGGTTTGCGTTACCAGATGGTGGCGGACCAGCTCTTCCAGACAACGCTCCAGCACATCGTCATCAATGTTCGGGAGGACGACCGCAGCGGTTTCCGCCGTCCAGCCGCCAACGAACACGCTGAGTTGGCGAAATACCGCCTGTACGTCTTCTGGCAAAAGCGTATAGCTCCATTGAATGGCTGCTTCCAATGTTTGATGCCGGGAGACGGTATCTTGTAAATCGCTCTGAAGCAGGGCAAAGCGGTCTGCTAACTGCTCTTCAATGCTGGCTAAACTCAAGTCGCTAACGTATGCAGCGGTCAATTCGATAGCGAGTGGCAGGCCATCCAGTTGCTGGCAAATCTGTCCTATGTAGCTAGAATTACTATCGGTGAGTTCAAATCCCCGGTGTCGCTGACGAGCACGTTCACAAAAGAGGGCAACAGCGGAAAAATCGTTTTCATTTACAGTTTTGATCGGGCGGGCTGGATAGGTCAGTGGCTCAAGGACCAGTTGGTGTTCACTGTAAATCTTCAGGGGAGCACGGCTGGTCACGAGAACCCGCAGCCCCGGGCTGATTGTCAACAATTCCGTCACCAGCGTCGCCGCGCTTAGAATCTGTTCAAAGTTGTCGAGAATAAGCAACAAATGGCGTTCAATGACGTAATCATTTAGCCAATTCAGGGTCGGCTTTGCATCCTCATCTGATGCAGTCTAGATAATCTGACTAACCGCGATACTTACCCGGTCGGCATCGGTCACATCGGATAAATCGACAAAAAATATGCCATCGGGAAAGTCAGCCACCATCTGTGCGCCTGCTTCGATGGCAAGCCGTGTCTTGCCGATGCCCGGCGGACCCAGCACGGTTACATGCCGGATGGAAGACGTTGGGTCGGTGAGCATTTGCTTGATGACTAAGACTTCGTCCTCGCGTCCCACAAAACGGTTGACAGACGCAGGCAGTACATACGGAGTATGCAAAGCAGACGAGTCTATTGCATCCAGCAAGCCCAGCGAACGGGCAGCGGCAATTGCCTGTGTACGGCTGTTAACCTCCAGTTTGTCATAAATGCTCCGGGCATACCACTTGACGGTATTGACGCTCAGCCAAAGGTCAGCGGCGATTTGCTGGTTGGATAAACCCTCCGCCATCATGCGCAAGATCTCTTGCTCACGCTCATTGAGTGGTTCAAGAATCTGATTTGTCATCACGTGTCAGTTCGGTACTCCCTTGCACCAGCATTGATCCTCCTACCCATTATACAAAATTCCATCCTAAAGGATGGTGACTTTCAGCGCCACGCCCTTATATCATAAACGTCATAACGGACACATATCGCCAGCCAATATCAATATCGGTTGGAATTATGAGGAGCAGATGATGCAACGCCTTATTCAGTTTATCTTGAGCATAACGTTGGGTTTCGCCGTCGTGGGCATTATCCACGACAGCGGGACGCCACCCCGCCAGTCAACAGCTCATACACCGGCCAGCGATGTCCCGCAGCCGCTGCAAATGGCCTATTCGCAGGCCATCGGTCAGGATGACAGCGCATATCATTTTCAAGCAAACGAGGCAGGCTATACTGCCACCAATCCGGCGCATCAGTTAGCCATTTCCGTGAGCGACGACACGTTGACCATTACACTCGATAATGAGTCGTGGCAATTATCATCCGAAATGGCTGCCAGCGACTTCTCGCTTGGCGGCAACCGCCTGACCCTTCATCGGGGTGGCTACGATGAATGGTACATCAACGGCCCGATGGGCTTGCAGCAGGGTTTTACGCTCTATGAGCCAGCCAACATTGCTTTCACCGTTGGCGGGACACTGCCCACGACTGCTAACGCTCAAAGCCTGACCATCGGCGATGCGCTCACATTTTCGGGACTCATGGCTTATGATGTCTATGAACAACCTGTCCCGGTCGAATTCGACCTTGACGACAACCGACTGGTGTACGTCTACGATGATATAGGAGCGACCTATCCTCTGATGATTGACCCCTGGGTGCAGTACGCCAAACTGACGGCATCCGATGGAACCGCCTATGACGGCTTTGGTCGTGCGCTGGCCTTGGATGGCGACACCGCCCTGGTCGGTGCAGATGAGGCTGATTGTAGTCCACCTCCTGGTATTTGCGGGAGTGCCTATGTCTTCGTACGAACTGGCACGACATGGATTCAACAGGCCAAATTGACGGCCAGTGATCCCAGATCTGATGACATGTTTGGCCGCTCGGTCGCCCTAGACGGCGATACCGCCCTGGTTGGAGCCTTCCAGGATGATGACAATGGCGCAGATAGCGGGAGTGCCTATGTCTTTGTGCGTAGTGGCACCACCTGGAGCCAGCAGGCCAAGCTCATCGCCAGTGATGGGGCTTTTGAAGATCGCCTGGGCTATAGGGTTGCACTGAACGGAGATACCGCCCTGGTCGCTGCGCCTTACAGTGATGCCAGCGGTCTATATAGCGGGAGTGCCTATGTCTTTGTGCGCGACGGTACGACCTGGAGCGAGCAAGCCAAACTCCTGGCAGTCGATGGCACCGCAAATAACTACTTTGGCATCTCGCTCGCAGTGGCCGGTGACACGGCACTGGTTGGTGCAAGTGGGGATCTTCGCGACGGATATTATGGGAGCGCCTATGTCTTCGTGCGAACTGGCACCACCTGGAGCGAGCAAGCCAAACTCTTGCCAGCCGATGGCTCCGGCAATGATCGGTTTGGTCTTGCGGTGGCCTTGGCTGGCGATACCGCACTGGTCGGGTCCCAGTTTGATGATGACAATGGCGACAATAGTGGCAGTGCGTATGTTTTTGTACGTAGCGGCACCACTTGGAGCGAGGAGGCCAAACTCTTGCCATCGAATGGGATTGCTGGTGACGAGTTTGGTAGTTCGGTAGGACTAGATGGCGATGCAGCTATTATTGGCGCACCAACCACAGTTTTCACGGGTGTCGGGAGTGCGTATGTCTTTGTGCGTAGTGGCACCACCTGGAGTCAGCAGGCCCAATTGACCCCCAACGATGGGGCCACCGATGAATTTGGTTCATCGGTGGCCCTGGCTGGTGATACAGCACTGGTGGGAGCCATCAAGTATTATTGTTTTTCAGGTCCCTGTGGCAGCGCATGGGTATTCACCCGGAGTGGCACAACGTGGAACCAGCAGGCTAAACTTCTACCACCTTATGGGGCAGCAGCCGAAACGGATGGCTTTGGCGGGTCAGTAGCCCTAGAAGGTAATATCGCTGTCGTAGGGGCCTGGGGGGATTATGACAATGGCTTCTATAGTGGCAGTGCGTATGTCTTTGGGCGGGTTGGTACTGCCTGGAGCCAGAAAACCAAACTCCTGTCATCCGATCTAACTGGCGGTGATTATTTTGGGTCAGCGGTGGCGTTAAATGGTGATACCATCCTGGTCGGGGCGAGTAGAGACGATGATAATGGCGATACGAGTGGAAGTGCCTACGTGTTTATCCTTGCGCAAAATCAAACCCTAACTACCAGTGTAGCATGTAACGGTCCTAATCTAGAAGTAACCATCATGATGGGCGATGGTCCCTTCAATATCACCGCCAGTGCCGGGATCAATACGCCAGTGACTGATGGTGTCCTCACTGGCATCACAACCATTAATGGCCCGGAAAAATGGGATAACCTGACGGTGACCGAGACGACAGGTGATCTCCAGTCAATGGACCTGGGGACCTTCAAGTGCCGCAGCACAGAACGCCCGGTACCCGTTTGGCCTGCTCATCTTTCCCATATCACGAGTATATACCCGCTGTTCTCGTGGACGGCAATTACTGACGCAAACGATTATCGCGTCTTCGTCTTTGATGACGGCAATCCATCGACTCGAACGGTGGACATCCGCCAGAATTCAGGTGGGTCAACGAGCATGCAGTTAGCCGTGCCTCTGCCCAATGGGCGCTTGTTCTGGCGCGTACGCGGACGGCAAAATCGGGTGTGGAGCCTGTGGAGCATCCGTTTCACACTCTTCATTGACCCCCCTGTTCTATTCGACATTCCGGCAGTGCAACCTGCAATTGAGACTGCGCCCACTCAAGTTCCAGTGCCAACCAATCATCCGTCCAGCGATGGCAGTGCCCCACCGGAGCGTCAACTTCCGCCAACCATCGCTGCCCCACCACCAACCGACTTACCCCAACCGCCGAATCCGCGTTAGGGCAATAGAATCAAAGGGGCGGGTCATCAACAGCCCGCCCACAGTCAACAAATGCAATAAATAGGAAGTTTACAATCGCGGGTCAACTGGTTCACTTTCCAGCGCCAGAATGCCGAATACGCATTCATGCACCCGCCGCAGCGGTTCGCCGCGCACAAATCGCTCCGGCGATTTTGCAACGAACCGAAATTTCCACCACCTTCGCGATTCCAATATCACGTTAAGAGCCAATACGGTATAATGAGGGGCGGTACTTACCCGAACCACAAATGAGCTATTCGTATGTCGCATGTTTTTATTAGCTATTCTCGCAAAGACGAGGCTTTCGCCCGCCAGCTTGTGGCCGATATGCAGGCAGCAGGACTTGATGTCTGGTTCGACCGTACCAGCATCCAGCCGGGCGAAAATTGGGACAAAGCGATTGAAGAAGGCTTGGTGGCCGCTGTTGCGGTGGTTATCATCCTCTCGCCCGATTCAATGGCCTCGGACAATGTTCGCAATGAAATCAATTTTGCCCGTGACAATGACCAGTTGCTGCTGCCGGTACTGCATCGCCCCACGCGCATCATCCTCAATCTGGAAACGATCAACTGGATTGACGTGAGCACAGCAGAACTGTATCAGGCCAACTTGAAAACACTGGTCGGGCGTATTCAACTGGAATTGGAAACGATGAAAACGCAAACACCTCCCCCTGAAGCCAGCCAATTCAGCGGCGTGGCTGTCGAATCGCAGCAGGATAATCTGACCGTTGCCAGCGATTCCCGGCAAGTCAGCCCCACCCAATTGCGCCGCTATTTGCGGACACTGGCCGTTATTGCTGCGCCTTTTGCCGAAGCGGGACCGTCCAAAGCCAGTTATATTGATTTGAGTCTGGCGTGGCGCAATCTGGCAAGTGCCATAGCCCAGATTCCGCTGGAAACCGGCAGCACCCCGCTGGCACTCGTGCGCCTCTCACCACCGACGCCGACCATGCTGGAACGGGCGGTGAATGATTACCAAATCCTGCATCTGGTGGCCCACAGCGACGGCGATGTGCTGTACCTTGAAGATGAACAGAGCGTGGAAGCGACGCTTACCCCGGCTCGTGTTGACGATATTTTTGAGAACAGCAGCATTGAATTGGTGGTGGTTCATAATCCGCTGGGCGAAGGGCTGGTGAGATCGCTGCTCAACCATGTCAAAGCCGTCATTCATGCGCCAAAGCATCCCGGTGATGATATTACGACACTTTTCGATACGCGCTTCTACAACCGCCTCACCGCCGGGGAAAGTATCAAGTCCGCCTATGATTCCGTTGTCAACGATCTGCCCGGTGACGTGTCCTACCATCTTCATTTCGCAGACGAACTGAGTGACCATACCCTCGCTAAACCGGATAATCCCGCCATTAAATCCCTGATTGACCCCAGCCTGCCCCCAATGCGCAATGTGCCTGTCAATCTGGGCTTTGTCGGGCAGACGGCATCACTGCGCGAGATCAATGAAGCCATGAACGAAACGAACGCCCGCCAACTGGCACTCTACGGGCTGGGCGGGATTGGCAAAAGCTGGCTTGCCAGTGAATTTGTAGCGCGTTATGCGTGGCGCTTCCCGGATGGCATCCTGTGGATGCATATCTCGGAACAGACCAAATCGGAAGATGTGATTGGGCAGTTGCTCGCCCTGCTGGAACTTCCAGCGCGGACCTCGCCCGGCGATTTGCGGACGATCCTGCGCAACCGGCGCGTACTGGTTGTCCTCGATCAAGCCAATGAGTGGAGCGATCCGCTTGAGGTCGGTGAACTGGCGGATTTCATTTCGCGGCTGGATACGCTGGGTGGGACACGCTTCATGGTGACAGCATGGTCCGCTGTCGAGCCGCTCACTCACACCAGTGGCACCCGTGAGTATACACTGGGCGAATTGCCGCAGGCCGATGCCGCCGAATTGCTGCGCCGCCTGATTCGCGCCCATGACCTCGAAAAAGAATTCAACGGTGTTGAAAAAGTGCGCAGCTTCCTGACGAAGACACACCACACACCCTGGCTCATCCGCGAAGGAATTGAGCTGGTGAAACTGGATGGTCTTGAGGCCACACTGGAAGACCTGGAGAACCTGCCCGAAGAGGTTTTTGATCGTCTGGATTTCTACGTGGGTCGTCAGGTTGAACAGCTTGACGCACCTGCCATCTCGTTTTTGAAGAAACTGCAAGGGCTACCGGACAGCTTTGACCGGACGCTGGCTCGTGCACTGGATGATACCTCGCGCCAACATATGCGCGATTTACTACGGCGACATTTGCTGCGCCGCGATGGCACACTTTATAATCTACCTGCGACTGTCCGCGCCTATCTCCGGCAAAATCACCCATTGACCGATGAAGAACAGGATCGCGTTGATGAAGTCGTGATCCAGCATTTGATGGGAGCCAGTGTGTAATGGAAACACAATCCGCCATTCAACTCACCCGCGAACAACAGGCCCGTCTCAATAACCTGCGAGCGGTTGTCAAACGCCAGTTGCGGCCTACCAGTTCGGTTGACCCCGAAATGGTCGCCAGCATTTTGCTCAAAAACAGCGAGATGATGCGCGAAGCCGGGCTGGCACAGGAACAGTTAGACTATCTGTTACAAATCCGCGACCGCACCCCGGATGGCGGCAGTACACACGCCATCTTAACGACTCATGTGGCGGTCATGAAGGATGCTATTGACGACCTGCGCAATGAGGCTGAACTTGACCACAAGGCGGCCCTCAATGAGTTCAGCAAAATTGAAGGCCAACCGGAATGGCATGCTGAAGCGCACGTCGCCTACGGGCGTCATCTCATCACCTTTAGCCATCTGAAGCGAGCCGCCGAACATTATCAAAAGGCGGTTGATCTGCTCAAAGATAGCGACGCCGAGTTGATGAGCGCCGTTGCTCAGGGCGAATTGGGCCGCGCTTATACGGCACGCGGGCAGTTCGATACGGCGCGTAACCATTTTGAGCAGGCTCTGGCACGTATCCCGGATCAGGTCGAAAACCACGACGATATTGCTCGTGTCAAGGCGGACTATGCCACGGCTCTTATCCAACTCAATGACCTGCCAAAAGCCGAAACGCTGCTGAATGAGGCATTGCAGGTATGCAATGAACAGGGTCTGTGGGTTTTGCGCGGGCAGGTCCGCCGCGAACTGGCCTATATCGAGCAAATAAAGGCGGACCAGTCACAGGACAATGCTGTCATTCAGGTGTATCTGGATAATGCCGAAAGTCTCCTTAAACAAACCATCACCGACCTGCTGCCGGTAGCCGATACACTGGGGCTGGCCGTGGCCTATCATGATCTGGGGCGTCTGGAAGCGCGGCGCAAAAAATATGATGATGCATTTATCCATGTGACGCTGAGCATTGAGATGTTTGGGCGGCTGGGTAACAAGCGCAATCTGGCAGTAGCCCATATCACACTCGGTCAAATCAAATTGCTGCGCGATGGCGATGCGGCGGGAGCCGTGGAACATCTCCACAATGCTCTGTCTATTGCAGATGACCTTGATGATGTCCATACTGAAACGCAGGCTGCCGAATCGCTGGTGCGCGTCCATGAATTGCAGGCCCGCCGCGCTGTGAATGATCGTCTTGCGATTCGGATGCAGGTTCTTGACCAGATAACGTTCACTCGTGCTAAACTGGAAGAAGCGGAGCTGCCGAATTTCGCGAACCGGCTTGATCCGCTTATAACCAGGTTAGAAGCAGTGGACGCCAATGCAACACCATGAACTAAGCTGTGCTCATCACCCCCAGCGGGCGGCGGTCGAAAGCTGTGAAGTCTGTGGCAAACCACTTTGCAATTACTGTCTGTACTATACGGATGATGGGCAGCGATTGTGCCGACAACACGCGGTTGAAGCCGCCAAACAGGGGCTAGGATTTAATCCTCCTGATACCTATTCGACCGGCATCCTCTCCTCACAGGCCCGCGCGGCGGAAGGGCGTGAGGCAGAGTTAGACCCTGACATTGCCCCCAAAGGAGCCAAATCCGGTCCCACCGTCCTCTACCGCGCCAACAACACAGACCTGATGGCCTTTGTTGGTATGATCGCAGGCGTTTTTACGGTCATGTCACTGTGCAGCAGCGGCATTTGTATTCCAATCGTGGGAGCCGGACTGTCGATTGCCGCCATCGTCAACGCCAAAGAAGCAGTGGATACCAAACGCACCCGCTTGCAGGGCTGGATTGGGCTGGCGGCCTCCGGGACTCTTCTGGTGGCGACCGTTGCTATGATAGCATTTTGTTTCTGGTCTATCCGAGCCAGCAACAATTTCGTGAACAGCCAGCAACTTTACTATACGCCGCCACCAACATTGACGCCGCTCCCCACTCGCACCCGCGCCCCCATCGAGACACTTACCCCCACACCGGACGACGAAGAGTCAAGTGACAGTCCATCCGCGCTAATCCCCAATGTTCCGGTGATGTTTGATTTTCGCTGAACTGGTGGTCAACTTATTGGAACTTTTGCGCTGCGATAAACGTCCTTTTAGTAACCCACAATAGTTCATGGAGCGCACACCATGAGGATTGTTTTACTACTTGGTCTTTTAGCGTCATTCATATTCGGGAATTCGACAATATCGGTGCAAGCCCAGGATGCACCCCGCCTTGTTTTAACGCAGGAGGATTTTGGTGGAACATTTACCGTCGAAACAGGTACAATTGTTGAAGTCAACCTCGTTTTCTCCGATCTACATGTTGCCTATAATCCCGCGCTGCTTCAATTTCTCGATTACACACTTCCCGAAGGCATCGAGGGAACGGTTGAAACCGGCACCATCGAGCCTTCTTTTCCCGGAGGAGTGGACGGCGAGACGAGTGTAGCCACTGTCGAGCCTGCCACACCGGAAGGATTGGACGGCGAGGAGACCGGTGTTGGGACCGCCGATGACCCGATCATCATCGAACCGGGTAATGTTCAAACAAAAGAATTCACAGCAACATGGCGTTTTCTGGCAATAGATGCCGGAGAAACGGTTATGGACCTTCGTACCTTTTATCCACCCTGCCCGGAAGACCAGCCCTGCCCGATGATGCCGGATTTTATGATTGCCTTCAATCTGGTGATTAAGGGTGAGCCGAGTGTGATTGAGCCGGAAGACATTGAAGGGGATGTTGTCGTTGTCAGACCTAAACCGTCTGAGAAACCCATCAACGTTGAGAGCGGCCAGATTGTGCAGTTCAAAATTCGAGAAGAACCTCCATATAGAGTGATCTATCATCCGATTGCGCTGCGACTGCTTCCCGGTGAGGGCCTGCGGTTTTTTGTTAACCCCTGGGGCATGACGACACGTATCGGCGTGGAAACCGCTGATGGTGAGATACTGGCAGCGACGCTGTTTATCAAGGCAGAATGTGAGTCATGTGACGTCTTGCCCAATCGTGAGTAGTTTGATTACATTAAACTTGAAAATGCGGTAATATGTATATATTAATTAATATATGTCAGGAACTCCCCGCTAAAGCAAGGAGCTTGCAACGAGGGTAGCAACGCAAGTCCTGACTAGACGGCACAAGCATGTGCAGCCGCGCTGAGGGCTACAAGGACGTTCGGATACTTCTCTAGTCTGAACCACTGCGGCAGAACCCTTAAATGCCACGTTCAATGAACTAAGCCTTGAGTGCCACGTCGAAGAGAGAATACAGGTTTGGTCGTTCCTGGCTGATTGTCAGCATCAAAAACGACCCATTTTAGGAATTTAGCAAAGGAGTAAAGTCGCA
>JAKEEQ010000188.1 GCA_022616515.1 Chloroflexota bacterium
GCATCTTCAATCAGGTGATTGGTCATAAGCTGGTTGGGGATACTTTGAATGACTCGTACCCGCGATCCATTTACCGGAATCAAAAAGTCTAGATTATTCCAGTCCACGTTAATCGAATTCCGCATTTTGACGACTTCTCGCACACTGACCTGTTCCGTCAAGGTACCATTTTCTGCTACCAGTTTGCCGCCTCGGAAAACCATTTCGGCGTGTGGAGCCTGCAAATTGGAGAATATCATCAAATCGGCGCGATAACCCGGCGCGACTGCCCCCTTGTCACGGAGTTGAAAATATTGGGCGGTGTTTGAACTGCCCATGCGCAGCGCATGAATCGGGTCAATACCTCTGGCGATGGCAACGCGCACCATGTGGTCAATGGAACCCTCGTCGAGCAGGTCTGCCGGTTGGCGGTCATCGGTGCAAAACGAGATTCGCTGGTGATTTTCCGGCGTTACAACTGGCAGCAGTGACTCCAGGTTACGGGCATTAGTGGCCTCACGGATAAACAAATGCATTCCAGCCCGCAATTTTTCCAGCGCCTCATCAACCGTTGTGCATTCGTGATCGCTGCGTACTCCGGCTGCAATATAGGCATTCAAATCTTTACCTGTCAGGGCCGGGCAGTGCCCATCTACGATTTTATCAGCATATAGCCTCAGTTTCTCCAGCACCTCTGGCGCGGCATTAATCACGCCGGGATAATTCATTACTTCCGCCAGACCCAGCACCCAGTGATTATCTTTCAAGGTTGCCAGCGCCAGCGCATCGAGTTCCGCCCCCGCTGTCTCCATGTGAGTGGCCGGTACGCAGCTAGAGGCCATGACGTAGATATTCAGAGCACCGTGTTTGGCCGCGTCCAGCATAAACCGGATGCCTTCCAGACCATGCACATTGGCAATTTCATGCGGATCGGTGATAACAGTCGTGACGCCGCGTGGCAGCACCGCACGGGCAAATTGCGGCGGAACACACATGCTGCTTTCAATATGAACATGCGCATCAATCAACCCCGGTGTAACATATCTACCGCCCAGATCAATGGATCTGTCGGCCCAATAATCGGAGCCGACACCGACGATATAGCTGCCTTTGATGGCAATCTCTGAAGGGTAAATCTCACCAGTATGCAAATTCACGAGTTGCAGATTGGTCAACAGCAGGTCACACGGTGCATCTCCGCGTGCAACTTTGATACGTTCGCTGGCTGGCATAGGGGTATCTCCATTGCTAACTCACTAAGCCAATTGGTAGTGGTGACATATTGACTGATGGACAATTGAATTTTAACTCCCGTAGGGACGGGATATATCCCGTCCGCCACATAAAACATCCCACCAGTCAAAGCATCACCACCTTCTAATTAGCTCGATTATACCGACCGTCGCCAAAAACCAACGAATGAGGGTCTCTTTAATCCATAAATCTGTAGCGGACGAGTGTCCACAGCGCGATGAAAAAGTCGTACCACTTAATCTTTTTGCCCTGATCCCACTCGCGCCCGTTATATGAAATAGGGACTTCATAGATGCGATGACGGCGTTTCAGGACTTTTGCGGTGATTTCCGGCTCAATTTCAAAGCCTGTCGAACGCAGTGGAATACCCTTGATCATGTCGGCTCGAAAAACTTTATAACAGGTTTCCATGTCGCTGATAATGGAGTTGTAAAGAACATTGGTGGACAGAGTGAGTATCTTGTTTGCCACCATGTTCCAGAAGAACATGGCCTTGCGTGGCCCGCCTAAAAATCTCGATCCATAGACAACCTTCGTAATATCTTCGCGCAGGGGTCTTAACAGCACGGGGTAATCACGCGGGTCATATTCTTGATCGGCATCCTGAATAAGAATGATGTCACACTGCGCCTCTTTGATGCCCCTGCGCACGGCTGCACCTTTACCCCGGTTATGTTCGTGATAAATGACCCGCACAATCTCATATTCATCTTCAATGGCTGGCAGGACCTCGCGTGTACCATCCGTTGAACCGTCATCAACGATGATAATTTCGGTTGCTTCATCGACCGCAATCACCCGGCGTACGACGTCACGCACCGTTTTTTCTTCGTTGTAACACGGAATGATGACCGTAAGAGTCAGATCGTCCACTGGCTTATTCCCGAACGCGAGTTGGTTAAAGTCTGGGGTATAATAACCGCCGTCGTTGCATAAATCTATGGTTATTCGCTTGTCTGTCAGGAGACCGTACAATATGAGCCTAACAACATTCAGTATCGTGGCCTACTCGGCAGAAGAAGACGCACTTGGTGTGGCGGTCACCAGCAAATTTCTGGCAGCGGCGGCACTGGTCAGTTGGGCACAATCCGGGGCAGGCGCGGTTGCTACGCAGGCGTTTGCAAAAGTCGGCTTTGGCCCGGATGGTCTCAAAATGATGGGTGGTGGTATGGGAGCGGAAGAAGTCCTCGAAAAATTGCTGGCAAATGATCCTAATCGCGATCATCGGCAGGTGGGACTGGTCGATACGAAAGGTGGCGCGGCAGCTCACACCGGACGTGACTGCTTTGACTGGGCCGGGCATCTTATTGGCGATTCCTTTACCTGTCAGGGCAACATTCTGACCGGAGGCGATACACTCGAAGCAATGGCAGAAGCCTACCGTAACACCGGGGGTGAATTATCGGACAGATTAGTCGCCGCGTTACTGGCGGGTGACACGGTTGGTGGTGACAGTCGTGGCAAACAGTCAGCGGGTGTGCTTGTAGTTCGCCCCAATGGCGGCTATGGCGGCGATAATGACCGCTACATGGACCTGCGTGTGGATGACGATCCCGAACCTGTGAAGAAACTGCAAGACCTGCTCACTATGCACCACCTGTATTTCGGCTCCAATGACCCTGACAAAATGGTTGCCATTGACGGCAAAATCGCCGCCGACCTTCAGAAGATTCTGCGAGAATTAGACTTCTATAATGGGCAAATCAACGGCGAGTGGAACGTGGATACTCGTGATGCTTTCTGGGCATTCTGTGGCAACGAGAATCTGGAAGAACGCTGGAACCCCGAAGAGTCCCCGGAGTACATTGACCAGCGTGTGCTGGACTTCATTTTGGAACGCTACGCATGACCGATACGATTCGTCTGTTTGGCGTGCCGATGGATCTTGGGCAGGGACGGCGCGGCGTCGATATGGGACCGAGTGCCGTTCGCTACGCAGGGCTGCAAGAACGACTCAAACACCTCGGTTATGAAGTATTTGATATGGGCAACATTGAAGTCCATCAGGCAGAGGAATTATCCGATGTGCTGCCCGCCGATGTTAAAGGCAATGCCCACTTTATGGTAGAAGTGGCTGCCGTGTGTCGCGAGATTTACCGGCGCAGTCGCGAATGCGTGAAGGCCCACGAAAAAGTCATTTTCATCGGCGGTGATCACAGCATCAGCATCGGTACTATTGCCGGAGTCGCCCAAAATCAAGACACCGGTGTGCTGTGGATTGACGCTCACGGTGATTTCAATACGCCAGAAACGTCGCCGTCTGGTAATATTCATGGCATGCCGGTGGCGACACTGCTCGGACATGGGCCTGAGCTTTTAACAGATATTGGCGATTATTCACCCAAACTGCGCCCCGAACAGGTCGTCATGATTGGCATCCGTGATCTTGACCTGAATGAGCGACTTAACCTGCGCAAAAGTGGGATTAAAGTTTTCACGATGCGCGACATTGATGAGCATGGCATCGCGGCTATTGTACGCGAAGCCATTAACCGCCTCAGCGCCTTTTCCACCCTGCACGTGAGTTTTGATCTAGACTCGCTCGACCCGGAAATTGCCCCCGGTGTCGGGACACCCGTACCCGGCGGATTATCTTATCGCGAAGCACATTTGCTGATGGAAATACTGGCGGACAGCGGCAAGGTAGGTTCAATCGACATCGTGGAAATTAACACGATTCTCGATACTCGCAACGCAACTGCCCGAATTGCCGTTGAATTGATAGCCAGTCTATTCGGCAAAAGTATTATATAGTACGATTTGGGGTAGTGGTGATACTTTAACTGATGAGACGACTAACCTTCCATCCCCTCTGTCGCTAACGCGACATCTCCCCATCAATAGGGAGAATGGGGAAGGAATGCGTGTCGCCCCGCGAAAAGCACTTGTGCTTACAGATGACTCCGGGCGGTAAATGGCTTTATTCAAGTGATGCTGTCCTTCTCCCCCGTTTGCGGGGGAGACCGAGAGGGGGTAACTGTTTTGCGTATGCAATCAGTCAATATATCATCACTATCGGATTTGAATGAAATATTAGGGGCTGCTGAAGTCACTGCAATTCAAGGTGTTTATGTTTAATATACGAAGCGTCATTGTCATTGGGCTGTTGCTCATATTCAGTTTGTCGGCATGTGATGTGTTGAGCGGTGACCCGACCGTGACACCGATTTTTGTCACAGCCACGCCAGCATTTATTATTGTCACCAATACGCCCTCTCCCTCGCCTTCGCCAGTATTAGCCCCGACCATTGATCGCGGCGGGAATAACGCCACACCAATTGAGGGCACTAATGTCAATACGGAGCCAACCCAACCACCTCCAGCGACTGCTACTGCTACCACACTCATCACCCTGACGCCAACCTTCACACCAACGCCCACCAACACGAGATCAATCGAGGGTGTTTCAGCGTTTCAGCCCGTTGGCATTGCACCCGGTGACGCCATTGAAGGCACAGTAGACAGCCCATTTTTGCCTCCCGGTCAATGTGTCACCACGCCAGCCGGTGGCTTTGCGACCGTCTATAGCAATAATCCCGAACTGGCGAGCCAATTGGGCTGCGCCACGACCTCCGCCACCCCGGTTGCCTCCGCCTACCAATCTTTTGAACGAGGCTTGATGATCTGGGTGTCATCGCAGGCTTCCCCGCCTCAATCAGCGATCTATGCGCTCTCTACCGCCAGCTCCTATCAGGCGTTTTCGGATACATGGCGGGAAGGCGTTGATCCAAACAGTTCCGGCGCACAGCCGCCGAGTCCCGGTTTAATAGAACCTATTCGGGGCTTCGGCAAGGTGTGGCGCGAAGGTGGTGGAGTGCAATCGTCGCTGGGATGGGCCACATCGCCCGAATCAGGCGGAAGCGCTACGATTCAACAATTTGATCGTGGAACTATGATTTATCTAACGCAAACAGGGCAGACTTATATATTAATAGCCGGAGCGCCCGGCACATGGTCGTCCGTGAGTATTGCCTACTAAGGTTGCTATGAACGAGCATCAACATCCAACACAGCCGCATCGCGAACAGTTCGTCTATACTGCACCACTGCTCAATCAACTGCGTGCGTCGCAGCCAGTATCTGTCCAACGCCGCCCGTGGGCGCTCATCGTCCTGCGCGAGCTGCTGCACGTTGGCTTTATTGTTGCCATCATGTATGTACTCATTAATCTCCTCGTCCCTCGTTTTCTGGTCGAAGGAACCAGTATGGAACCAACCTTTCATAATCGGGAGCGTGTGGTTGTCTCACGGATTGATTACATGCTTGGTCGGCCACAGCGCGGTGATGTAATTGTCTTCAATCACGCTGAAGACACCTATCTTATCAAGCGAATCGTTGGGCTGCCGGGGGAAAGTATTGTGCTCAAAGATGGTAAAGTGTTCATCAATGATATTTGGCTAGAGGAGACATATACTGAGGGAGTCTGTGTCAGCCGGTCGTGTAAGGACACCACATGGTTGCTTGGCGAGGATGAGTATTTTGTCCTGGGCGATAATCGCAGTTCCAGCATGGACAGCCACAACTTTGGCCCTATCAAAATGTCGCAAATCGTGGGCAAAGTACGAATGCGTTATTGGCCCCTCGACCAGTTTGTCTGGATTTCGGGTTAAATAATTTGCCCGACACCCTCTCCAATGCTAAACTAGTGGCGAGAACTGCCCTACTGCTCCGCTACTTTAGCGGGAGGAAACGCTGGATGTCAAAAAAAGCTGTAGTAATTGTAGTATTATTAGTGGCTTTAGTCATTGCGGGATGTCGCGTACGTGATGCATCGGAAGGCGACCCCCGTGAGCCGACACTTCAGTCAAATGTCGTCAATGTGAATGTTACCAACACCCCGGCGGACGATTTTGTATCGCCAACCGCAGAAACACTGCCTGACGATACAACACCGACTGAAACCATTACGCCATCTCCGTTCGTGCTGCCGAGCAATACACCTGCGGACGTGGCAACTGACATACTATCGTTTCCTTCTGATACACCTGCTGGCGATGTAGTAACCGCTGAACCTGGCTCAGGGACCTTTGTTGATGTCCCGTCGCCAACTCTAGAGTTTCCCTCGGTCACCCCGACGCCTTTCCCGACAGATACGCCGACCCTGACGCCAACCGCGACGGCATCATTGACACCGACCACCACAGCAACCTTTACTCCTTCTGCGACTGAAACGCCTGCCGTAACAGCGACCTTTACCGAGTTTCCGACGTTGACGCCATCCCAGCAGGGAGTTGCCGTTCAGATTACGGTCAACGATCAGCAGGCGACGGCAACAGCGATTATTCTGACATTTGAAGCCAGCCAGGGCACATTCTATCCGACCGTCGATCCAAACGCTGGCGGGGTGCAGCCGACACAGGACCCCAATCAGCCGCAGGTGACGCAGCCACCCGGTCCTACTGCAATCCCACCGGGCTTTTTCGAGGATTGTGACGAGTATATCGATCCCGGTGAAACATTGGGCAATATAGCAGTTACCTACAATGTTGCCATTGAGGAAATTGCTGCCCACAATAACATCACCAATCCTGACTTTATCAGGGCTGGAGACACCATCAAGATTCCTGGCTGTGGGCGCAACCCCACAGCAATGCCGTCATTCACGCCCGACCCGACCCAGACGCTGACTTACAACAATAGTGCTGGTCCGATCTCATATACCGTTGAACCCGGCGATAATATTTACCGGCTTTCAGTCAAATTCGGTGTAACCATGAGCGAAATTCTGGCGGCCAATCCGGCAGTCACCAATATCAATTTGATTATCGCAGGCGATGTTTTGACAATTCCAACCCGTTCACAGGTGGATGCACCACCGACGGCAACACCAACCCAGGGTGCGGTTCAGGAATCTGTACCGGCCTTCCCAACCGCCACAATAGCGGGTTAGACATTTAAAGACCATATAGGACCCACTCCAGCGTATGGGGTGGGCGGGGGTACAGTTTTAATACGCCCTCACCCCCAACCCCTCTCCCACAGGCAGTCGCAAGGCGACTTGGTAGGAGAGGGGCGGTCCTGACGCCAACGCGCCCGCGTGACATGCCGGTTCGTATTTGACGCAGACCGTGAGCCGACGTAGCCAGCTTGTCATCGGTCCCCCTCTCCAGCGAGGCACGAGCGGGGGAGGGAGTGGGGGCACACCAGCTCTACCAACCACCCCCATTTCCCAAAAAACTGTACCAAGCGTATGGGGTGGGTTTTTTCTTGTATTGAGGGGACATCAATGGACGAAAAACACTTAATTGAGGAAACTGTTTCTACGGAGACTGTATTTGAAGGACGGGTTTTTGATTTGCAGGTTAAATCCGTGCGTCTGCCCGATGGTTCGGCGTCTAAGCGTGACATCATTCAGCATCCCGGTGCGGTTGCTGTTGTGCCCCTCTTCAATAACGAGCGTGTGATTCTTGTCCGGCAGTTTCGCTCTGCCCTCGAAACTATTATGTGGGAAATCCCGGCAGGTACACTCGAACCCGGCGAGGAACCATTGGCTGCCGCCGAGCGTGAACTGCGCGAAGAAATCGGCTACCACCCCAACAACCTCATCCCGCTCGGCGGAATTCATGTCGCCCCCGGCTATTCCAGCGAATATATCCACATCTATCTTTCGACTGAACTTTCAGCCGTTGCCAGCGGCGGGGATGTCGATGAATTTATCGAAAAGCACGACATGCCGCTATCCGAAGCCTTTACTCTGCTCAGGACCGGGCAGATTACGGATGCTAAAACGATTGCCGGGCTGCTCCTGACACAGCAATATTTGGACAACCAAACGTGATTTGGTTATTTTAGCCAAAAAACTCGCACTCAATTTGTATCATTCATACGTATCACATAATGGCATGCATCTGTTAAAACTATGTATGGAGCTTATTGGTAGCATTCCTACGCGCCAACAACTTCTATCTACTTAGATCTAGCTCCAAAACTGCAACATGGGGATACGAATATCCGGCGACTACAATGGGGGTTAGTCACCGGATATTCGTTTTTTTTGCCCGAAACGTGGTCTAATATAGTGTTATTTCAATAATATCCTTTTCGGGAGCTACGATGGTGCAGCGGTTGGTCAAAAAGATTCAGCGTACTTATTTCAATTATCAGGTGGAGCAAAACCGCCATCTTTTTCAGGATGTGAACACGTTTGTTATATTTATTGGCTATCCGCGCAGCGGTCACAGTCTGGTCGGTTCGCTGCTAGATGCGCATCCGAACGCAATTATTTCTCACGAACTGCACGCCCTCAAGCGCCTGCACCGGGGCTATTCTCAGGAACAGCTTTTTTACCTCATCTACCAGAACTCCAGAGACAACGCTCGTAAGGGCCGTGAAGAAACGGGCTATTCGTATCTCGTTCCCGGCCAATGGCAGGGAAAATACACTCAACTCAAAATTATTGGCGACAAAAAAGGTGGCAAAACTGCCGAATTGCTGGCTGCCTACCCGCAAATGCTCAACGAATTATTTCGCACTATAAAGCACCCGATAAAGTTCATTCATGTTTTGCGCAACCCCTTCGATAACATCACTTCCATGATTTTGCGTGGCGAAGATACCAGATTTGATACGGCGATTCCCC
>JAKEEQ010000189.1 GCA_022616515.1 Chloroflexota bacterium
TCCGTTACGGCTGCTCCCACCCTTACCGTTCCGCCGGAGATTTTTAACTGTCCTAACGCCCCATCTCCCCAACTTCTGCTGAATGTCGGCGGCATTGTGCAGGCTCAGAGTGGTGTCCCGCTCAGCGAGACGCCCGGCTCAAATGCGTTCATCATACGCCCGCTGCCGTTTGAAACCACCTTCACCACCCTGCGTGGACCGAATTGTATTGATGACCGGGTGTGGTGGTTTGTTGAGTTGAAAGATGGCACAACAGGCTGGATTCCAGAAACAATTAACGGAGTGCACGTCGTTCAAGCCATAATTCTTACACAATAGTGGAACAATGGGGATTGAACGTTCGTTTACAGATGGAAATCCAATAAGGGAGGAACCATGCGACGCATTATTCTACTGACGTTCATACCGCTGTTTACATTAGCGTGTTATGGGATACACGCGCCCGGCTACGACACTGATAGCGAACCGGCAGAGCCAGCACAACCAACGGAGGAACCATTGCCAACACCTGAGGGCGAGACTGTTAAAGTCCCACATGTCATCACCGATGTTGAAGTCCTGATTCTGGAAAGCAACCCACTTCAACTACAACTGCAAGTGACCGGCTATCAAACGGACGGATGTGAGTATCCGGTTCAGGTTGAACAACGCCGTGAGGGGAATGAGATTATCGTGGAGGTTTATCGCAATGTGCCGATTGCGGCAACATGTATCCAGCTAATCGTGGATTATAACCAGAACATCCCGCTCGAAGGGGAATTTACCAGCGGCGAAAGTTACACTATCATTGTCAATGACTTCACCGTGAACGTAACCCTGTAAACGGTACGCTGACTTCAACACGGGTACCTTCATCCGGGGCGGTTTGCAGGCGAAGCGAACCGCCCAACATTTTCGCCCGTTCCTGTAATCCGATCAAACCGAAACGATCTTCCGGCAAGGACGACAGTTCAAATCCCCTGCCATTATCTTCGATCACCAGATAAATTTCTTCGGTGGTGATTTCCAATGAAATGCTGGCCTCATCGGCCCCGGAATGCTGGACGACATTATTCAATGCTTGCTGCGCAATCCGGTACAGGCCAGATGCAATGCGCGAGGGAAGGGAACGATTCGGTCCGCTAAACGACACCGTAATATCTCCTCGTGCATTTACGTCAACAACGAGCGCCGACAACGCTTCGGCCAGTGTCCGGCCTTCCAGCGGAGCCGCTCGTAAATCCATGACTGAGCGTCGTGCTTCTTCAAGATTCTGCCGCGTCAAGCGCAGCGCGTCCTGTACCACAGTCTGTATACGGGCCAAATCTTGCGCATCATCCAGCAGGACATCCGCCGTTTCTAATTTCAGCGTGATAGCCGTTAATCCCTGTGCCAGCGTATCGTGAATCTCACGGGCCAGCCGGTTACGTTCGTGCAGCGCACCCAGTTCAATACTGCGTGAAAATAGACGCGCACGCTGGATTGCCATGCTCACCAATTCTCCGACCGTGTAGAGCAGATGCAGGTCGTCTTCTGACAGTTCCTGCCAATCGCGGCTCACGACATTGAGGATTCCCAGCTTCTTGCCACGCTCATAGAGGGGAATGCTGGCGTGAAACCGCAGACCGTCAGTCCCTGCCAGCAAGTTTTTGAGGCGGGTGCAGGTGATGATACTCACGTTGGCTGCCCCGCCCATGCTTCCATCACGATAGGTATCCAGACAGTAGCACGTACCTTGCATGCGTTCCGGTTCACTTTTTAAGCCCGGAGGCAGGTTCTGGTAGGCTGCCAGATACATTTCGCTGGTTTCCTGATCCATCAGGAAAATCCAGCCTGTTTTCAGATTAAACAACTCCAACACCCGCGCCAGTGCTACATGCAGGGCCGAATCGAGATCGACTTCCCGGTTCAGAGCTTCGGCTATTGCATGAAGAATTGCCAGTTCACGTTGTGATCTATTCGTTGTCATTTGCCTGATGGTCAACTTCAAAATCTTCTTCTTCGGCCTGTTCCTCGATGGCTTCTTCCATACGGTGGATGGCCTCTTCAAGCATTTTACGCCGATCAGACCACTCTTCCGGGCAGTACGCGACGAGATCACGCCAACCGGACAACGATACAACAAGCAGCATCGATGGCGTCTCGGTCTCAAGAGCACGGTCCAACATTTCATTTCCGTAATCGAAATCGCTTGCCATGATGCACGACATGGCAACATCCATCATATGGAAATAATCATTCGGCAAATTCGCCAGTTCAGCCTGCGCATAGCGTTTTGTATCGTTAAATGCCTTCTCCGCCAGCTTGAGCATATCTGTGCGTTCTTTGCCCTCAAGCGTACTCACCTTCCGCAAGTAGAGTCCAGCCAGATTGCCCTGTGGATAGGATGAACCCGGCGTCACGCCCAGTGCCTTCTTGTAGGAGTCAATCGCGTCGTCAATTTTATCGAGGTCACGATAAATGCCCCCGACCGGTCCCCAGAACGATTCACGGTTGAAGTCCATTAACGTGTTGTTCAATGCCAGTGCCGCTTCAAGCTCTGCTTTTGCCAGATTGAGATACTTGGTGGCTTCTGGAATCTTGTCGCTATTCTTCAGATCGGTCGCTTTACGCCGTAGAGCCACGCCATAGACAGCACGTGCCGTTACCCAATCCATTTCGCGTTTGCCCAGAACGGACTTGAGATGGTTAAAATGCTCAATGCCTTCGTCCAGCATTCCCCGGATATGCTGCACTTTCAGCCAGCCCAAAATATACAGGGCCAACGGATTGTCTGGATTATGGCGCAGCACCTGCTCGGAAAATTGGCGGGCCTGATAATAATTGCCCAGCCGGAACTCCTGATCGGCCTGTAACAGCCACGCCACATCATCAATCGCCTGTTCCAGCGATTTCAGTGATTCGTTGAGTTTGGTATTCACATCCTCTAGTAGTTCAAGTGCTCTCAGGCGTGGCTTGATGATGTTATCGAACTCCCGGACGTCAGTTTCCGCTTCTTTGATCCGGTTTTCGAAGTCTGTCAGTTTTTGCTCACTGCGCTCATTGATGTCGTTAATCTGGTTGAAACCATACAGTGCTGCGGCTCCAATTGCCAGCCCGACCAGCACCGCTGCCCCTTCCAGAAAACTCAATATGATTTCGGCTGAGGTGACCGAATCTTCGGCCCGTTTATTCACTGCCGCAAGCTGTTGCAGGAGAACTGCCGCCGGAAGTTCAGCATCCTCGCCTTCTTCTACCTGAACCAGCGCGGTCTCGATGGCCTCGTTAAACCCCACATTAGTGTTGGAGTTGTCGAATAAAAGAATTAAGCGCAGTCCCAGCATCACAATCGTAATGATAATAAGGCCAAAAAACAGAAATGTTGCGCCGCGCTGCTGCCACGATTTGTCGTTATTCTGGACCATTTTCTCTTGTCTCCCTGATAAATAAATAGCCGCGATATAACCTGTAGATCAACGGATTGTAGACACGATCCCATGTGCCTACTGTGCGGACTACCTCGCCACCCCAGCCGCGCTTAAAGCGATAGACACCCCACAGACCATCGCTGCGTTCGGTGAAGTTATTTTCAAGGATGGTCGCTGCTTCGTCTGGAACACCATACATGTCATAACCCTTCGCTTTATGCTTGCGTGACCATTGAACAGCCGCCCACTGCAACCCGAAGGATGCCATCCGGTCGCGTTCGATGCTGCTGCTGGCCCCGTACACATAGTACGCGGTTCCGGCGATAGCGAAGATAAATACCCCGCCCAGATCTTGTGTGTCGCCGGTCTCCTCGTCGGTGTAAGAGGCCATCAGTAAAACGCCATCCGGTGGTTCAGGATTTGCCACAATATAATCATAAACTTTTTCGTAGTATTCGGGCACATGCACACCGAAGTCCTGCCGTTCGGAAGTCGTTTGAAGCAGTTTATTAAACTTATTGACATCCTCGCGTGTGCCTTCACGAATCTCAACATTCTTTTGGGTGCTTTTGCGTATATTGCGGCGGGTCATCTGGTTCATACGCGCCAGAATGTCATCTTCTGAAATTGGTTTACCGTTTTGATCCTGTTTGCGAATGTCGATCAGGATAGTGCGGGGTGGCTGAATGGTTTGCGAGCTGGGGCGGTTACCCAGCTTCTGCAACGTATTTGTGTCAATATCATAACCGGGTTCTAACTTCAGGAATTTCGCATCGTTTCGTTTGGCAGTACGATCCATCATGAGGAACATATCCTGTACCATTGTTGAATCTGACCAATCGACCAGTGGGCCAAATGGTACGTAGGCCATCTTACCGATACTAAACGGCAAATCCCGGTATAGGATCTGAGAACCGGCAACGATGTCGCCACTGCTGTTAAGGAGTGAAATGATCTGGGATGACCACCCAAAATCCGCTTTCACATCCGCCCAGGCCGAAGTTTGTAAAAAATGCCCGCGTGGATGAGCGCTCACAAAGGCATCCCATTGACCTTTATCCGGGTTTAGTTTGCTATTATACATTTTCGTTTAACTTGAATAAGAATTTGAATATTGCCTTGTGTAGAATATTAGTCGAGGATAGAATAAACATCAAAAGAATTTTTTGATAGGGTGGAGAAATTATATTTTGTTTTCTTCTGTTTTGCCCTCATGATGCGTATCATCAAAACGATAATTTTTCCACTCATCATGAACATGAAGAGGAACCCTTAACGCATGAATGGCTACTTAATAGTTGACGTTGATGATTTGATTGACGGTCTGGAAGAGCGAAATCTTGCCCTCGATTTATATGACGTTGCAACCTCTTTACGCAATGGTGCGACGTTAGCCGCTGGACTGTTTGGCGCGGATGAACTCGTCGCCGTTGCATTTGCCGATTGGAGCCTGAATCGTAGTATTCCCGGCTCGACACATGCCAATGTCCAACAGGTCTTTGTAACTGCCGGGTACGATTTATTTAATGTCCCAGAACGGGCGTTTGCCGCTGACGCCATTATGGTCAATTATTTTCCAGAAGGTGAACCTGTCGATGAACTCATTCTCGTCACTACACAGCGTGACATCGCCAACATTGCCCGGCGTGTCACGCTTAGCGACATGGGTCGCGTTCGTCTGTGGTCCGATGAAGACCTGAAAATTACCGGTGTCATTTACCAGCCGCTGGAAACCATTCTGGGTATTCCGACCAAGACTGTTGCACTCTACATCGACTTTGAGAATATCACGATTGGCTTGAATGATCAGGGTTATATTATCAATCTTGAGACACTGATTGATGCCATGCAGCGACAGGCACGTGCTCATGGTCAGGTGACCACCATGCAGGCTTATGCCCCGTGGGGACAGCGTGGCAGCTTGCCGCCGCTGGTCGATGCACAGGGCCGCGAAGTCTCCGATGATGCACCGAGCCGCCTTGCGCTGGCGAACATTGATCCGGTATTTAATCTGCCGGGCAAAAACAGTGCTGATATGCGTATCGCTAAGGATGTACTGGCTGCCAGTGCCTCAAGCAATGCCGCTGAGGTGTTCATTGTCGCCAGTGGAGACCGCGATTTCAATGATGTATTTGGCGCTCTGCGGGCACGGGGCAAACAGGTGGTTGTCTGGGGTATTCATGGCAGCACCAGCCGCATTCTGGAGAAAAATCCAGCAATTTTGCTCGAATATGTCGATGATTTTGCCCGGTTCCAGCGCCACACCGAACTGGGTGAAATATACGACCGCAACATCCGCTCCGATGATGGGGAAGTTCGTGTCTTCCGTCCATCGCAGTGGTCGAGTGTAGTGTTGCAATATGATATTTTGAAGGCACTGCATCCGCGCTCCAACATTTCCATTGATGATTTGACGGATCAACTGGTAGATGTACATACCGTAACCAGTCTTGCCCGTGCCGAAGAACTGGTTCAACAGGCAGAAAGCCTGGGTTTATTGCAGATTGATAATGTCGCCACAGTGACGCTGGATGAAAGCCACCCGATTGTCCAGAAGACACGCCTCATTCGTGACCGTCTGGTTTATCGGGTCGCCAATACATTGAGTGTGCGGAGCTGGGAATATGTCAATTATGGTTTCCTGCTGAAAGGCATCAGCATGGATACCCGGCTCGCGCCACCGGACATGAACGTTGATGATAACTGGCGTTCGGAGTGGATTGATGCGCTGGTCCGCGAGGGCCTGTTGGAACGTGAACTGGTCGCCCACCGCCATAATCCCGACGATCTTGTGCCGGTCATCCAACTGCCCAGCGATGAAGAAGTAACGTCGATTCCCTCGTCATCGGCTCCATCAATGGTGGTCAATGAACGTATGGTCGAGGAGATGATGACGCGCGTGACCGTCAGCGTCGAGCAGTTCACCAGTTTCAGGGGTTTTGAGTGGTGTCCGCTCGGCAGTTTGCATCGCCGCCTGCGTCCGTATGACCCCGGCATGAGTTTCCAGCAGTCCGTTGAAATATTGATGGAAGAAGGTTCGGTCAATATTCAGGAGTATCAAAATCCGCAGAGTTCGTTCAGGACCAAAGGAATCTCGCTCAACACCACTGCGCCGCGTGTAGAAAAGGTGCTGCAAGAGCGTGATGATTTTGTGCGGGGCCTTCTCGAACTATATCACGGTAATGTACCGATTACGCCGGAAGCCATCGCTCGTGAGACAGGTAAGGAAGAGCCGTGGCTGGAAATCTGGATGTCGATCATGCGGCTGGAGAACGTGATCAATCCGGTGCCGGGCCATGAAGATTTGTTTAGCCTGTTCCGCACCCATCACACCGTGAATATGGTGGCAGACAAATACGGCTATGAGCCGGAGCCATAATCCAGAATATAGCAAATAAAATAAAAAGCCCCTCTGCGTGAGGGGTCATAGGCATCAAGTTAAGACAAAAAGGGCAAAATCAGGGAGAATAGTTGTACTACGAACATTCAAGCTGAGGATGCCCTTTATGTGTACAAGCA
>JAKEEQ010000190.1 GCA_022616515.1 Chloroflexota bacterium
CCCAGATTCTGCGAGTGATTCATGATCTGGGAGTCAGGACCGGGCCTCAAGATTACATTTTCTACGTCTACGACAACCTGTGGACGCCATCATAAGGTATCCATTTTTCACTGAAGCCGGGCACTCACGCCGGAGCGCCCGGCTTATGTTTTCCGCGATGCGATTATTGCTTTGGAGGACGCGGAATCAGCATGGCTGTTTTGCGCCGGTACTCGCGATACTGGTCGCCAAAATGCCTGACCAGATCACGTTCCTCTAGCTGGATGGCAATCAGAATGTATAGGGTGGTAGCAATCGAAAACTCAAGGTGACCGACCGTCATTTTCGGCGTTGCCCAGAAGGCGATAATAAAGCCCACCATGATCGGGTGGCGAAGAAATCTGTAAAACACTGGTGTTCGGAAACCCAGTTCGCGATATTCTTGATTACGCAGATTCAGGTATACCTGTCGCAGCCCGAAGAGATCAAAGTGATTAATCATGAAGGTTCCCAGAAAAACGATCACCCAGCCCAACAAATAGAGTCCATGCAGGAGTGTGCGTCCAACCGGGTTTTCTACGGACCACACAACGGTTGTGATAGGCTGCCACTGCCAGTACAGGAGTAACAGTGCCAGACTGGCAAACAACACGAAGGTGCTGCGCTCAATGGGCTTAGGTACGATTTTGGTCCACCACCGCTTAAATTCAGGACGCGCCATAACGCTGTGCTGAACAGCAAACAGACCCAGCAGCAGCGCGTTCACGATAACAGCCTGTTGCACAGGCGCTTTCGTACCTGTGTCGATGGATTTGGGGACGAGAATGTTGCCGACAAAGCCAATAGCATACAGAAACGTTACAAAGAACACTGCATAACAAACGAGACCATAGACGAGGGCCGCTATTCTCCCAAAAGTTCCCTGTAGCGCGGTCGGCTGTGTCGAAAGCGGGCGTTCGGTAGCGTAATTCGACATTTTTAGATGCTCCTTGAATCATATTTGGGTGTTTGAAAGTGATCTGGCACTTTAACTAAGCGTAGGAAGAAATAGGGTTGCTTGTCTCCATTCATTTGAATGGAAAATGAATGGAATCGATCTCCCGGATGTGATAGGATGATTGATACTTACAGGGAGGGAGTATGGTGGGAAAAGCACTGCCTCAACTGACCAGGCGCGAAAAAGAAATTCTGGCGCGGCTGGCCGATGGACTATCGGATCAGGAGATTGCTGCCGCCGTATTCCTGAGTCCAAACACCATCCGCTGGTATAATCGCCAAATTTATAGTAAATTGGAGGTGACTAACCGGACGGAAGCAGTTGCTCGTGCAGCAGCGTTAGGTCTCCTCCAACCGGAACACCCCGCTGCCTCTTCACTGCCTCATATGAATCATCGCCCGACAACCAGACAGCGAGTCTATTTCACCACAAGTTTTGACGGCACACGCATTGCCTATGCCGTGACTGGCAGCGGTCCACCCCTTGTCAAAACAGCGACTTTCATGAGCCATCTTGAATATGATTGGGAAAGCCCCATCTGGCGGCATTGGCTGGAGGAATTCAGCCGTGAGCATACACTAATTCGCTACGACGAGCGTGGCAACGGCTTGTCGGATTGGGATGTCGAGGACCTGTCATTTGAAACGTGGGTGCGCGACCTTGAAGCAGTGGTGGACGCTGCCGGGCTTGAGCGTTTCGCGCTTTTTGCCCACTCGCAGGGAGGAACTGTGGCGGTGGCCTACACTGCCCGCCATCCCGAAAGAGTGAGCCACCTGATCCTTCATGGCGTGTACGCTCGTGGCTGGCTGCATCGTGACCTGACCGACCAGCAAATTGAGGAAGAAAAGCTCATCATTGACTTAATGCGGGTCGGATGGGGGCAGGAGAACCCCGCCTTTCGACAGGTGTTTGCTATGCAATTGCGCCCTGAAGCGACCACCGAAGAATTACACGCTTTCGATGAGCAAATGCGGATTTCTACATCAGCGGAAAACGCAGCCCGCCTGGAAAGCGAGATGCACCGGACCGATGTTCGTGCCCTTGCGCCACTGGTCACCATCCCAACCCTCGTCCTGCATCCGCGCAAGGATGCTGGCGTCCCTTTTGAAGAAGGTCGCCTGCTGGCATCTCTAATCCCCAATGCACAGTTCGTGGCGCTGGACAGCAAAAATCATCTCCTGACAGAAACCGAACCCGCCTGGTCAAAATTCGTAAGCGTCTTTCGTAGTTTTCTGGGCACTGAGCATGGATAACAATAATGGCGACCTTTTGCGCAATACGTTAACCGCGCGTGAATATGACATACTGACCCGCCTGTCAACCGGGCTAACGGATCAGGAGATTGCTGCCGATTTGTTCCTCAGTCCAAATACAGTTCGCTGGTATAACCGTCAGATTTACAGCAAATTAGGCGTTAGCAACCGGACGCAGGCTGTCGCATACGCAAAAAACATGGATTTACTGGAAGATGCCCCATCTACAGCGCGTCCTGCATACAGACACCGCCTCCCCATGCCGAGCACACCCTTCATCGGACGCGGTCGTGAAATCGCGGAAGTGACACAGCTAATGCAGACATCGCGACTGCTTACGCTCACCGGCGTGGGAGGAACAGGCAAGACCCGGTTGGCACTGCAAGTCGCAGAAGAGATCGCCGGGGAATTCACCGATGGTGCCTGTTTTGTTGACCTCGCTCCGCTATCGGACGAAGCACTGGTAGCCAACGCTATCGCCAGAGCACTGGATGTCATCGAAAATCCGGTCGAGCCTGTATTGATAACGCTGAAACGTGTCCTCGCTGCACGAGAACTGCTGCTACTGCTTGATAATTTCGAGCACGTCATTCAGGCGGCTCCACTGGTAAGTGAGCTACTGACAGCGGCTCCCGCCGTAAAAGTCATGGTCACCAGCCGTGAACCGCTGCGTTTGGCTGGAGAGCAGGAGTATCCAGTTCCACCCTTAACGTTAGCCGCTGGCGAGATTGTATCCACCAAGTCCTTGCTCGACTCCGAAGCAGGGGCGCTATTCGTGCAGCGGGCACAGATGGTGCGACCACATTTTGATATAACCGAGGCCAGTGCTCAGGCGATTGCACAGGTTTGCAGCCGCATGGATGGTTTACCGCTGGCAATTGAACTGGCGGCGGTGCGCTGTAAACTGCTGACGCCACAGGTACTGTTGGAGCGGCTAAACGTGACTCAGGATGGTTCAGCTTTAGATATTCTCGCGGAGGGGTCGCGTGATGCTCCACCCCGCCATCGTACCCTACGCCACTCCATTGAATGGAGTTACAACCTGCTCGATAACGACGAAAAAACACTTTTTGCACGGCTGGCGGTCTTCCGAGGGGGGCGCTCATTGGAGGCTATCGAGGCGGTGTGTGGTGAGGGGCTGTCTATTGATGTATTTGACGGGTTGGCGTCGCTGGTAGATAAAAGTCTTGTACAGCAGAAGGAGACCCCTGACGGTGAGCCTCGTTTTGTGCTGCTGGAGACGATTCAGGAGTACGCGCAAGAACGCTTGACAGCCAGCAGCGAAGCACCGGCAGTCCAGAGACGACATGCCGAGTATTTCGTCCAACTGGCGGAACACGTCGAGCCGGAACTACGGCTGAGTGGTTTCGATGATTGGTGTCAGCGGTTCGAACTGGAATTAGATAACCTCCGCACCGTGCTTGGATGGGCACTGGACAACAACGAAGTGTCATATGCTGTACGATTAGCGGGAGCACTTTGTCTGTTCTGGTATGGCAAGAGACCTCAGGTTGAGGGTCATTACTGGACAAAACAACTGCTCGAACGGCTCGACGATGTGCCTCTAGCGTACCACCCGAAATTTCTTATCTGTGCCGGGCATATGGCCTTCTTGAATGATTTTGATGGCGCACATCACCTGTTCGAACAGGCATTAACCGTTTCGCGCGAGTTAGGCGATCAAGTCCATACAGCATGGGCGCTCATTTTCCTCGCTTATGCGATGCATCTTGAACCAGAAGTCGCCATGCCTTTAGCCGAAGAGGGTTTAGCTCTGTTCCGCATGTTGAACCATCAACCGGGTATTGCGCAGGGGTTGAACATTATCGGAGAAATTTCCCGCGTTAATGGCGATGACGAACGTGCAAAACAAGTCTATGAGGAATGCCTGTTAGTATGCCAGCAAACCGGGGAAGTGCGCCGTATCTGCTATATGTGTTACAACCTCGCCTATATTGCACAGCACGCAGGCGAACATGAACAGGCCATCGAATGGGGCTATCGGGGGCTGCATCTGGCGTGTGACAGGGACGATAAACATGAAATGGCAAATGCCCTGGCGGTGCTTGCCGGTTCGTTTGGCCCAATAGGACAGCCACAGCGTGCGGCTCGTATGCTGGGGGCATCCGAGGCAGCGGCGGAACGCATGGGAGCTTTCCATCATCCCAGTGATAGGCCAGAGGTAGAGCGTGTCATCGCTGTTGTGCGCGGGCAGTTGGATGACGCTGCCTTTCAGGAAGCCTGGCAAGCGGGGTGTGAAATGTCACTCGAACAGGCAGTGGCATATGTGTTAGAGGAAGCACACCAACGGAGTAAGTAGTGGATTATCACAAGCATATCAGGCTGTCGGCACGGGGCGTGGTCGTGCGAGATGAGCGGATTCTCATGGTGCAGTATATTGATGAGAGCGGCCTGCACTACAATCTGCCCGGTGGCGGCGTTGACTTCTGTGAACCCATGCGTGATGCTGTACGGCGGGAGGTCAAAGAGGAGACGATGCTGGACGTGACGGTGGGCGATTTGCTGCTCACCTACGAGCATATCGAGCCAGAATCGCAGGTCAACGCATGGCACAGTGTCAGTTTCTTTTTCCGCTGCGAACCCGTTGATGGGTCAACGGCAAGTTTGCCGCCCAATCCCGACCCCAATGAAACCGCCGTCGTGTGGATGCCCTATGATGAGTTCCGCCAGTGTTTGCTGTATCCAATGGTGAACGACCACATTTTGCAGGCATTGAAACGCAAATTCTCGCAATTTATCGAGACGATACCCATAGCACCCGATCAATACCAATAGGGATTACGTAGAATAATTGATTGGGTGTGAATTTTTTGCAAAACTCTCAACTTTTCATACATACTTCAGCAATCTTCTGATAAAGTGATAACTGACCACATACTATCGAAGTTCAGGAGCAGCACCTTGATTTCAGCGCAATCCGGGAATACCGGCCATGCGATGAGCTTGTCAACATCAATCATTGAAGAAGCTTCCCAGCGGCGGCGTGCGCAGTTGCTGTCCACCCTTATTCGCACACTTGCGCCATTGGGCGTATTTTTTGTGCTCGTGCCCAACGCCATCCAGTCTTATCTCGGAACCAGTCACATCAGGCCCGTGCTGTATCTGATAGCCATGCTCATCCTGATAGCCACCTTTTCGATAGTCCGCCTCAGTCGGAGCAAATATCACCGGCTGACGGCCATCATGACCATCTACACCGCTTCAGCAGTCACCTTGATTGCCAGCGTGCTTGTTGAACGCCCACGCGGGCATGAATTCGCGCTCTACTACATCTCAATTCCCGTCCTGCTCAGCAGTGTTTTCCTTTCCGTACGTTCGGCAATTGGGATTGCGGTGATCAATCTTGTGGCGATGGCGGGTGTTGCCTTAATTTTCTTGAATTCCATTCAGGAGGAAATTTTCGTCGGGCCAATCCGTTACATTGTAGTCATTTCCGTAGCGCTGATTATGGCGGCCCATTTTCGTGATTTGATGGAGCAGGACAACATGGCTGTGCTCAGTGAGCAGGAGATGCGGTATCGTGGCTTGTTTGAGACGGTTTTTGAGGGTCTGTTGGTCTACAATGATGGCAAAATTATTGACACCAACCTGCACCTTAGCCGGAAGCTAGGTTATGCGACAGATGATCTCGTCGGTAAGCCGCTGTCTGCTATCATCGATCCAGCCGTCCCGGTCGCTCAACTATTGAAATCTGCCGAAAAATCCTCTATTGAGGCAGTGCTGGTCCGGGCCAATGGCACCCACTGCGATATGGAACTGGTGGCGCGACCCGTTACGCTGCTGGGTCATACCGTTACTTTGATTGCTACCCGTGACATCACCGACCGGAAACTGGCGGCTGAACAGGCGGTTCAAATTGCCCGGCAAGAGGAACGGGTCAACACCCTTCAGGAGATCATTGAATATATTTCGCATGATTTCAAAACGCCGCTGACGACCGTCAATGCCAATCTCTATTTGCTCCGAAAGATGGACGTGGCAGGTGAACGAACGCGCTATTACGACGCCCTTCAGACTGCCAGTGACCGCATGGTGCGCATGGTCGATCAGGTGTTAACATTTTCACGGTTGGATCTAAACAAAGACTCCAACCTGCCCGACATTGATATTCACACCGCCATTGACGACGAGTTAATGCGCATTTCCACCCGAGCATCTGCACGTAACATAACTATCCAGAAGGTTTTTTGTGACGATCCTTCCACGATAAGAATGAGTGTCGATAATCTTTATGATCTGGTGGCGAATTTGCTGAATAACGCGCTTCAATTCACCGGAGACGGCGGCAACATCACCGTGACCACAGCGGTGACCGGCACACATGTGATCATGGAGATATGTGATACGGGTATCGGTATCGCGCCGGATGATCTGTCGCGTATTTTTGACAAATTTTACCGGGTTGAAAAAGCCCGTCCCGAAACCGGGGGTAGTGGGCTGGGATTAGCCATTGTCCAAAAGATTGTTGAGGTGCATCAGGGGCACATTGAAGTCCAGAGCCAGCCCGGTCACGGCTCCATGTTCCGCGTCAGCCTGCCGTTGTCTCAACCCACTGAAGCCATGCCGCCTCAAGCTGGTTGAGCGCCAGCCCATATACCGCTTCAAAGTTGGTTCAGAATACATGCTGTACGTCGTGAATGTTTATTTTTGATTATTGGTGGTGGCTTAGCTGGCGGACGCCATAGATGGCGTCCCTACAGGAGTCATGGCTAACCGTAGGGACAGCATCCATGCTGTCCGACATTCTCTCATCAGTCCATATGTCACCACTACCTGATTATTTAACCACTTTCGGCAGCCTGACGGAGCGCAAGAAACACTTCTTTGAGCGGTTGGCTAACGGCACTGTTTGCTTCACTGACGTTATCCAGCGCATAGTTAATCCAGAGGAGTTCAATTCGGTCTTGTTTGACGGAATGAACTTTTCGTGAGGGGGCTTCTATACACTGCCAATCTTTGTATAACTCAGTCATCAGCGGTGATGCATAGCTCGATAGGGCAACTTTCCCACTGACATTGTGCAGGGTTTCGGCAAGTTCACGATGGTCATCATCACTCATTTCAAACGCATAAGCATTACTGTCACCACGCGAGTCGTGAGGATAGGGTGGGTCGCAGTAGAAGAGCGTTTCTTCGCTGTCGTAGCGCTTAATCACCTCAATCGCCGGGGCGTGTTCAATCTGGACGCGCAGCAAACGCTGGGCAATTTCTGAAAGCCCCTCAACGCTGCCCAGCCAACGCGATACAGCTCCCGCCATACCCGCCCGGCTGGTGAGCAGACAGTGTGCCCATCTTCCGCTGCTGGCAGTCTGGGCAAGTCCCGTCCGTACCTGACGGGCACATACAAAAAATCGCCGCGCACGCTCCAGATCACTGATGTTGTCGGTTGGCTCTTCGATTGCCAGTTCAAATTCCTCACGAGAGAATGGGGTCAGGCCGATAGCTTCCAGTAGCCTTTCTTTGTCGTTGCGCAACACACGAAAGAAATTGACCAACTCGCCGTCTATATCATTGTATGTTTCTATTGGGGATGGCTTGCGGTTTATCAGAACAGCGGCTGATCCACCAAATGGTTCACAGTAGTGTTTTGTTTCCGGCAGCAGGGGCAGTAGCCAATCTAGATGACTGTATTTTCCACCATACCAGCCAAATGCAATCTTCTTTTTCGCCATACCGTTACCTTGAGAATTCGCTTTGTAGACATTCTGATTATAACGGATGAGACTAACCTGCGGAAATAATCCTCTACACCGTCTCTTTCCGTGCCACGAGCAAAAAGCGGCGGTTGTGGCAGACAAACTTACCCTCGCGCTCGATCTGTTCGTGCAGTTTCAGCAAACGATCACGGTAGGACTCCACATCAAAATCGGGAATCTGCCACGTGATGATTTTCAGGTAATAGACCACCGCGCCGATGTCATAAAATTCAGTCAGGAGTGAGGCTTCTTCCGCTCGCAGGATGACAAATCCAGCCTGCGAAAATTCGCGCACGGCAGCAAACAGGGCATTTTTATCGTCGTCGGGTGGTGCATCTAGAGCAAGATTGAGTCCGGCATTATCGCCATCCGCGACCTGCTGCGTGATGAAAATCCCGCCATCCTGGATAATGCGGTGGATTTCAGCAGCGGCAAAGGATTCATGGCGGTTGATAACGAGATCAAAAGTCTCATCCTCGAAGGGCAGGTGATGGTCATCCTCGTAGTGTTTAACCGTGATGCCCAGCGGTGCGAGGCGTTGGGAAGCAACGGGCACATTAGGCAGCCAGCCTTCCGTAGCGGCTGTAAAGTCAGGGAGCGGTTTTAGGGATGACAGGAATTC
>JAKEEQ010000191.1 GCA_022616515.1 Chloroflexota bacterium
TGCTTGTACACATAAAGGGCATCCTCAGCTTGAATGTTCGTAGTACAACTATTCTCCCTGATTTTGCCCTTTTTGTCTTAACTTGATGCCTATGAACCCCGTCACGCTGGACGGGGCTTAAATGGGGATGCGAATTATGGACCTTCGACAAACGCGCGAATGGCGTTTTCGAAGTCCGCATACGGGATGGGGGCGCTGGCAAGTCTGCGTACGGTCTGTCCCTGTAAAAATGTAGTTTCTTCAGGACACTCCGGCGGCTCGTCGCCGGGAATCTCGAAGGAAGTCACGGCATCGCCGGTGGGACTGAAGACCACGACATCCATATCCGTTTGCGACCGGATAACCGTGCCAATCTCTTCGTCATTATCATCGACGTACGGGCATTCTTCAATCTCCACCGAACGCGGCCTCAAACAGATCACGGCTTCAACTTCATCCTCATCGTCGGCCCGCCATTCATCCGGCAGATTCCGATGAAACTGATGAAGGTTTCCCTCCAATGTCTCATGGAAGACAACAACATTCAGCGGATATTCTACGTCGGCGGGCAGATTGCTCAGGCTCTCCTCCCCACCGCGTATCGGATAGCACATCTCCGCAATGGTTGAGCCGTAAGTTTCTTCACCCGGCGGTTCTACTTCTTCTTCGTCTGCGAAAATGGTGGCAATAATGACCAGCGCGATGCAGGCCAGACACACAAATATTCCTCCGCCAGCAATCCAGAGTAGCGTTCGGTTTTGCTTCTTTGGTGGTTGTTGTTGCAACATACATTACCCCCTATGTTCTAAGGTGACCATCACGCCGTTGGTACGAAGTGAGGTCGAGACGTATGGTTTCACCGTGTGTGCTGCTTCGGGAATAACTTTAAAACGCTGCAACAGGCTGGCGAGGATCAATTGACCTTCCATGATAGCAAAGTCGCGCCCGATACACTGACGCTGGCCCGATCCAAACGGCAGCCATGCCAGTTGATGGCGACCATTAACATTCTCCGGGCAAAAACGATCAGGATCAAACACGTCCGGCTGCTCCCACACATCTGGATGACAATGAATTAGATAGGACATCACGACAACAATTTTCCCTGACGGGATAGTATATCCATCAATCTTATCATCCTCTACAGAATTGCGCACAATCCAATAAATCGGTGGTCGCAGGCGCATCTTCAGATATGCCTGATTACCACAACGGTAATGTCATCGGACTGTGGCGCGTCTGCAATAAAGCGGTGAACATCCTCGACAATCTTATCTTTCAGTACTTCAGCATGGTCGCCATTATTCGCCTTAATGAGCTCTAGCAGGCGTGGCGCGTCATATAACTGCTCATCACGGTTCTGCGCTTCCGTCACACCATCCGTATACAAAACTAGCGGACACCCACTCGCCAGATCAAGCGTCTTTTCCTGCCACGACATGCTCTCCAGCATACCCAGCGGAATGCCTGTTCGCCTGAGTTCAATGATCGCGCTGTTGCAAAAATATCCCGGATTATGGCCCGCGTTAGCATAGACCAGCCTGCCCGCCACTGGATCCAGCACCCCATAAAACACCGTCACGAATTGACCACTGCGCGAGTCTTCCAGCATCCGCTCGTTGACCTCTGCAAAAACCGCCGCCGGACGGTCAGGATGTTGTCTGGCGTAAGTGCGTATCAGGGTGCGAGCCAGCGCCATAAAAAGGGCAGCTCCGGTGCCTTTGTCGGCGACATCAGCGACGACAATGCCCAATTTTTCATCGGGCAGTTCAATGAAATCGAAGAAATCACCGCTGGTCTGGCGGGCGGGTTCAATCATCGCTGCAATCTGCCAGCCATCACGTTGGGGAATGGTTTCCGGTAAAAACGAGGCTTGAATTTGTCCGGCAAAAGCCAGTTCCTGCTGGGTTTTTTCGGCAGCTACCATTTGCTCGTAGACCTTTTCCGCGTGGAGGGCTGCACTAATTTGATCGGCTAGGGCACGTACGCCGTGCAGATGATTATTGACTTCTTTTCGGCTGCGGCCTGCCCAGAACTCTACCCAGATGTAACCCTGATAGCCCTGCTGTTCGCGGTCAATGATGGGCACGATAATAACAGGGTTTTCAATCTGACGATTCGCCCAGGACACAACATCACGTGTGTAAAAGAGTCGCTCCTCGGCGTTGTCACGGAGCCACGGACGGGCGGCGTCTGGAATCTTCCAATCCAACTCTGGCATATTGTGCAGCAGAACTCTATCAGGCAGAATAACAATCTCAAGATAAGTATTGGCGATCATCGCGGGCACATGTTTTTTCAAGATAGCCTGCAACATCGAGCCGTCCGGTGGGGCATCAATGAGAGCACGGCCTAATGCTGTGACATCGTTCATTTCCTGAGTACGCTGCTTATTCTCTACATTGGCCTCACTCAGCTTTTGACCCACATACCCCAGTACAATCACCGTTCCCAGATAAAAAATGACCGCCGCCCAGCCCAGATTGGCCTGAATAATGGCTCCGAACACACCGAAAAGATGCAGCCCGTCGAGAAAACCGATGGTCAACACGAGTGGCAACATCAACTGGCTCAGGCTGATAGTCATATCTTCCGGCGCGGGGATGACGCGAAACGCCAATATAAAGCCGCCAAGGGCAAGGGTGGAAAATAAATAGAGCGTGAGCAATGCTACAAAAGCAAGCAGCCATGTGTTAAGTGAAAAGTCATCAACCGGGATACTGCCGCCAAGTGAGTCGAATACGGTCAAAGCAAAGAGCGCCGTCAGATGTGACGGGCCAATCCCTTCCGCAAAGTTTCTCAATAATTGCCAGATAGCGGCAACCGAACGTGATCTGGTTCTTCGATAGGTCTGGTAATAGAGGATCAGACCGCCGATAGTGAGATACCACAGAAAACTCGGCCCGAAAATCCAGAGGAACGTCCACGTAATCACTGGTGTCAAATCACCCACCAAACGGCTCGACACTTCCGCACCAATTTTAATCTCGAAAAAAAGTGTTGTCTGGGAGGCCAGTACCAGACAGACAACCGTCAACAGCCCGGCCTCCCAGTGTCGCGTTAAAACGTCTATATCCGTGATGGCAATCAACCACGCAAATCCAATGATTGAAAGTACAATCGCATAGAGAAGTCGAATCATATCTGTCAACAGTGCGAACTGTAGAAGTTTGTCTTGCTCGTGAAAGGCAGGATGCAAGCGATGGGCAAAGCGCAGAAAAAAGGTGTGCATTGATCAAATCTCTTAGGTGCAGAATGTTTTTCCTTAATTATGCCCCGTCAGGCACATGCAGGCCAGCCGGTGAGTATACAACTATATAGTCGTTAAATAGTAGGGTGACTGGAAAGGAACGGGTAATGTGCCTGATACTATTCTCCGGGCTGCCGGGTTGTGGCAAGACAACGTTGGCCCGGCTGCTCGTCAAAGAGTTGCACTGTGCCTACTTCGCTAAAGATCGCATCCAGCGCGTATTAAATGCCCATATCGAGGGCGCTCAACCCATTGACGGCTATCGCGTGATGCTGGATTTGGCTGGCGAGCATTTACAATTAGGGACAACGGTAGTGCTGGATGCCGTATTTCCGATGGAGGGCTTTCGTGAGGAAGCACGGCGGCTTGCTATTGCAGCACAGACTCCGTTTCTGCCCGTGTACTGTTTTTACTCGGATGAGGCATTGTGGCGACAGCGCATGCAGAATCGAGTGCAGTATGTGCCGGGCTGGGAGCCGGTCGGGTGGGATGAGGTTGAGCAGATCAGGGAAAGATTTGAGGAATGGCACGTTTCGCCGCTGCTGCAACTTGATGCGGTTGATTCTGTTGGTGAAAATTTCACCAAGGTTCGTGCTTATTTAACTTCGATGTGCATCGGCAGTTGAACGGTAAATACCGACCCCGCGCCGACCTCGCTCTGAATTTTAATGGTTCCACCCAGCAACTGCGCATAATATTGGCTAACGGACAGCCCGATACCCGTCCCACCATAACGGCGCGTTGTGGAGTTGTCAGCCTGTTGAAATGCCTCAAAAATCGTTTCCAGTTTCTGTGGTTCAATACCAACCCCGGTATCCTGTACGGAAATATTTAGCCAGGGATCGTTATCGCGCATATCAACTTCAACTTTGATCGAAATAAAACCGTTCTCGGTAAATTTGGCGGCATTACTGATGAGGTTAAAAATAATCTGGCGGAGTTTAGTCTGGTCGGAATGTATCAATTCCAGTTCCGGCGGGATATGAATGCTAATCTGGTTGTTATTTTGATCAAGCAAATTCACCAGGCTATCGACAATCGAGCGCACCATCTTCCCCACATCAAAGTAGCTGGTGGTTAGATAAATGCTGCCTGTTTCAATCCGGGCCAGATCGATGAGATCACTGATAATGGAGAACAGGTGGGTCGTGGCGCGATGGATGTTGGTCAGGTCTTCGACAGCCTGATTATCACGTTCGTCTTTAGCGTCCTCCAGCAGCAGTTCGGTATAACCCAGAATGGCGGTGAGCGGCGTACGCAGTTCGTGGCTCATATTGGCGAGGAAGGTGCTCTTAGCGCGGTTGGCGGCCTCGGCCTGTTCTTTAGCAACTTTCAGTTCATCTTCGGCAACTTTTCTATCGTGGATGTCCTGTCCGGCGCAGTATAAGCGTTCAACTTTGCCGATAACATCATCCCACAGCGGAAACACATATTGTTTTATCCAGCGATAACTGCCGTCGGCAGATTTGAGGCGAATTTCAAATTCTTGAATATCGTTGGACAGTGGCGCTTGTAAAAATGTTTTTGTGGCAAATTCGCTGTCGTCGGGATGCACGAGTTCGCGCCACATGTCAGCCAGTTCAATTGTTTCTGGATTGAGTCCCGTGATATTCATAAACGCGCCAATGACCCATTCTAATTTCCAGTCCAGCGGGTCCGGGGCTACTTTTACTGAATAGGCATAATCAGAGACAAGCTCAGACATCATCCGGTACTGCGCCACTCGTTGCAGCAATAAATCTTGCATCGCCTTGCGGTGAGTGACATCACGCACCGAACACAAAACATAATTTTCGCCCTGCATGTTCAGGGGATGGAGGGTGATTTCAATAGATTTATTTTTACCTTTGTGGACTTTGAGGGTGTCTTCATGGTGCAGTGCATAACCGCCATATACCGCGCTGCTAAGCATCGAAGCGGGGAGTGGCAGAATATCCGTAATTTGATGTTGCACAAAAGTATCGTTAATCCCAAACAGAATCGGACCCATCTGGTGATCTTCGATAATAGTGCCATCTGGCAAACAGACACAGTGGCACTCAGAATATAATTGCACCATTGTTTTCATAGGGCTTTTGCGTCCGGACGTTTTTATTATTATGGCGCATCTAGTGTCTTAAGCGATTAAAAATTTTTTATTTGTGTTAAGATTTTGTAAAGATATTGACAGGATTTTGTCTGTACACTATTTTTAGGAAGGCACAAATAGGGTGCCACGAGTCCGCCGAAAGGGATTTTCCCGCCTATTGATCACAGAATCCTCTTTTCACACGACACTCTTTCAACCTGAGGGTGCGGACATCAGGAATATTGGACGAAGGAGGTCGTACCGTGTCCAACCTTACCTATCTTAAAAAGCAAGCCAAAAAGCTGCACAGGGCGGCCCTTGCTGGAGAGGAAACCGCGCTGGAGCGATTCCGGCAGCATTTCCCGCGCTGGCAGGACAAGTCTGGAGATCACACGGACTTAGTGTTAGCCGATGCCCAACTTGTGATCGCCCGCGAACAGGGATTTTCAACCTGGGCAGACTTGAAACGCCACAGTCAGCAGCAGCTTCTCGATGCTTTTCGCCAGCTTGTCATGGCCGGAGATGCGGAAACCGTCGATACGATGCTACAAAACAATGACTATCTGCGAGAGCATATTGATGACCCGATTTTCGATTTTGGCGGGACGGCGCTCATTTGTGCCCGTTATAATCGCGAGATGGTCGATGTGCTTCTGAAACATGGGGCCGACATCAACGCACGGTCGGATTGGGAGCCGGGTGGCTTTGGCGTGCTGCACCATACCCCGCCCGATGAGGCGGCCTATCTGGTAGAGCGCGGCGCGACAATTGATATTCATGCGGCGGTGGAATTGGGAATGTATCAATGGGTGCGCAATGCGTTGGAAAACGAGCCTGAGTTGATTCATGCACGCGGCGGGGATGGGAAATCACCCCTGCATTTTGCCCATATCCCGCAAATGATCGACCTGCTGCTGGAATCCGGGGCGGATTTGGAATTCCGTGATCTGGATCATGATTCCACGCCCGCTGAGCATCGCATTGAAGACGCCGACACCCTGCGCCATCTGATTGAGCGCGGGGCAAAACCTGACATCTTTATGGCCTGCCGTCTGGGTGATCTGGAATTGGTCAAGCGACTGGTCGATGAAAACCCGCAGTGCCTCACCACCCGCACCCCCGGCACGGGTCTTCACATCTATATCTTCACCATCGGGTCGAATCTGTCGCCGTTTCAGGTTGCCCGCAAATACAGGCATCGGGAGGTTTACGATTATTTGCTGGAACGCGCCGCTGTGCCGGAACAGTTTATCGCCGCCTGTGAACGTGTCGATGAAGCCACCGCCCGCCAGCTCCTTAACCAGCATCCACACCTTGTCGCAGAACTGCCTGACCATCACCAGTGCCTGATTGCCGACATGGCGTGGGAGGGTAAACTTGACGCGGTAAAACTACTGCTAGAATTGGGGTTTGATGTCAATTTCCGCAGCGTCCATGACAGCACACCACTCGACCGGGCGGCCTTTCACGGGTTTGCGGATATTATACAGGTCTTGCTGGAGCATGGAGCCGATCTGAATGTACTCAATGAATTCGAGACAACACCGCTGCGCACCGCCATTTACGGGTCGCGTCATGGCTGGCGCACTGACGGGGATTATGTGGCGACCATCAACACCCTGCTCAAGGCCGGAGCCGCATTGGACGCTGCGTGGGTCAATGAAGGCAGCCCCGAAGTGAATGCCGTGCTGTGGGCTGCCGTTTCGTGATAAAACGTCTGGTAGTGACAACATGTTGACTGGTGCGTTGTTGTACATGGGGGATTAGAGGGCAAGGCGTCCACGAAAACCCCTCCAATAAAAGGTTTGTGAGACGGTTACCGCGGACGGGATATATCCCGTCCCTACGATCCCCGGCCAGTTCCGTAGGGATGCCATCCGTGGCGTCCGCCCCTCAACCGCAAACGGAGGAGATAGCCTACCCGGCGTGAATAAAGCGACTTGTCAAGTGGAGTCGCTTGAAAGATGCGGTGGTTTCGGGATGGCGAGACCAATTCCCTCCTCGTTTGCGGGGAGGGTTAGGGTGGGGTGAATTTTCAGCACATCAGTCAAAGCGTTACCACCCAAAGCCTACGTTTCGTCGATTGGATTGGTGACCTGCGACGGTAAACGATACATCTCGAAAACGTTGTTCACCAGCGTATATTGCGGGCCAGCCAGACGACCAATCGGTTTGGCCTTCAATGTATCGATTTTGTAGTCGGGGATGTACAAATCATCGCGCAGGTGGATGTAGACCACCGTGCCAATCACGATGAATCCGCCAAATGGCGCGTTATTGATCTCAACAATCTGGTTGAGGGTACATTCGATTGAAATGGGGCTTTCCGCCACACGGGGAGCCTTGACGATTTTGCTGGGAGCCGGGGTGACGCCCGCCATGTCGAACTCGTTGACATCGCGGTCGGTCTCAGTGGCGGTGATGTTCATGGCCTCCGCCACCTCTTCGGACACCACATTGATAACAAATTCGCCCGTCTCCTGCACATTGAGCAGGGTATCTTTGGGGAGGCCCGTCTGGCGGCGAATGCCGGGGCAAAACAGAACCGTTGGCGGATCGGAGCACACGCCGGTGAAGAAGCTAAACGGGGCCAGATTAAGATTGCCCTGGCGGTCCTGACTGCTCACCCACGCAATGGGGCGCGGCTGGATCATACCGATAATCAATTTATACATATCTCGCGGTTGTACATCCTGCGGATTGATTTCCATTCGTCATGTTTCCCTTTAACAACCAATATTGAGCCATCATACTACCACCAATAAAAAGAGCCTACCTCATTGAGGCAGGCTCATCTACCCGTCTTAAAACGGTTACTTCAAAACCGTGACATTACTGGCTTGTTTGCCCTTGGGGCTGTCAGTAATTTCGAACTCTACCCGGTCCCCTTCATTCAGGACGCGATACCCGCTCGCGGTAATCTGAGAGAAGTGGACGAATACATCTGGCCCATCTTCCTGAGAGATGAAGCCGTAACCTTTTTCACCGCTGAACCATTTTACTGTACCGGTTGTGCGATTTGACATGCTGAAAACAACTCCTTGAGATCAGGTAATACGTTGTTGATGGCTTTGTAACACTCACATACAGCCATCATGCTTTTGGTCAAGAAGTTGGCTTATGGGTGGTACTTAGCACTGCCGGGGCATTTACCCTATGCTTAATAGATTACACCGCGTTCTGCGATTATGCAAGCAAAATTTTCGTGAGAAGCGGGTGAAATAATACACAAAATGTGAAATATGGAATGAACCCCTCTGGCGAGACAACGACGGTACTCTCCCCCTTTGTCCTTCGGACATTTCCCCCATTCATGGGGGAACTTTGAAGGGGGGCTTCTCGGCGTATCAGTTCCCTCCCCACTTCTCCCCATAAATGGGGAGAAGTCGCGCCAGCGACAGAGGGGACGGGAGGGTTAGGGTGGCGAGCAAATGTTCATCTTCTGCGGGGCAATTCACATTTTGCGTATAATACATCTCGTTGAAGGTCGTCATTTGACCGCCACGCCGGAAATATGAGGACCGCTCAGCCCTACCGGAAGTTTGAAGTGGTCAATATCTATCTGGCTGAATCCGGCCATCTCAACTGCCTTCCACGTTTCGCGGTTGAGGTGGCATCCATCGCCAATAATCTTCCATGCTGGCGTGGCAATATTTTGCCAGCGGCGCATCCATGTCTTTTCGGGTGCGGCAACATGTTCGAGGAACAGGTATTTACCACCCGGCTTCAACACTCGGTGAATCTCCGCGACAACATCAGGCACATCTTGCACAGAACACAGCACCAACGTGCTGATGACATAATCGACACTCTGGTCTTCCAGCGGGATTTCTTCAGCGATCCCGGTTCGTATGTCCGCTGTTATCCCACGTCGTGCCGTCTCAGCCTCAAGATATTCCTGCATGGCAAGGCTCGGTTCAATAGTGATGTATTGAATGTCGGCTGGCAGAAATTCAAGATTTGCACCTGTACCTGCCCCAATTTCCAATACTGTGCCGGAAAGGTTCGAAAACAATTCGTGTTTACGGTTGGCGACCATTCGGTTGTAACTTTCCATCTCGCGGAAGGTCAGCCCGGCAAGAAACCGCCGATACCAACCGCCCCGCGCATGCTTTTGATCATTCGCCGCTGTCATGTGATTTTTCTCCCCGATTATTGAACCCGGCGTGCCGGTACAATATATACCCTATGCAGCATACTGAGAAGAAGGAGGAATTTTGATGAAGGCGATAATCATGCTAATCATCGCGATTATGCTGGCGACATCGTTTGTAGTGACGGCGCAGGATAACGGCTGTCCGGCAGGGCAATTGCGCGTCAACGGCGAGTGTGCGGACCCGTCAATAAGCGCGTTGCCGACCGGCTGGAGTAAAATCGAACCCGGTGGCGAGACCATGTGCGCCTATGGCACAGACTATGCCTATTTCGTCCGGCCCGGCAATACGGACCGCCTGCTCGTTTTCTTTCAGGGTGGGGGCGGCTGCTGGAATACCGAAACGTGTCGTGATGATGGGCGCGAATTTAACGGCTTCATGGACACCGCCATCACCGCCCGCGACCATCCCGCCAATGCAGCGGGCGTCCTCGACCTCGATAACCCCGAAAATCCATTTGGCGAGGATACGGTGTTATATATCCCGGTGTGTACCGGCGATGTGCATTGGGGCAGTGCGTACACCGAATTTGAAGATGGCGTCGCCGTCCATTTCAACGGTTTCACCAATGCCACGACGGCTCTTCAGTGGGCCTACGAGAATATCCAGCAGCCGGAATCCGTTTTCGTGACCGGATGCAGTGCTGGCAGTATGGGGTCGATGTTCCATGTCCCGTACATTATCGAGCAGTATCCCACTGCACACCTCACACAAATTGGCGATTCGCTGTCGCTGCTCAATACCACCGCGCCGGGAATCGATTCAATCTGGCAGGCGTTTGATAACGTGCCTGACTGGATTCCGGGGCTGGCTGAGATGGACTTAAGTGAATGGTCTACCGCGCAGCATTACATCGAAATCGCAAATTTTTATCCCGATTACACTTTTGGCGAGGTCAATTCGAATGCGGACCGGGTGCAGGTGTTTTATACATTCCCGGAAGGCGAAGGCGATGCTGCTGCCTGGACGGCGATGCTGGACCGCCATCTCAACACCATCTGGGACAGCGTCCCCAACTATCGCTCGTTTACCATAGGCGGAAACACGCACTGCTTGCTGCCACGTGATGCCTTTTATGACTATGAGATAGATGGTGTGCGGTTGGTCGATTGGATTGCAGCACTGGACCGGGGCGAAGATGTAGACATCCTGCGACACGAATGATACCTACTTCGCATAACGATGCCCGTGTTGGATGGCAATCAACACCTGATGGCGGAGGTTACGCATGGACTCGGTAGGACGGGGCATCAGGATGAGCTGGATGTACAGGCTGCGCAAATAATTCTTGATGTTTTGATAGACCACATTCATTACCGGGTCGCCCATTGGGCTTTTCAGGCCAGCCACCAGTTCGCCCAGCCACTGCTGGTAAACCGGCATGCTGACCAGATTGCGCTCCATGATGCCAATGGTGGCTACCGCCAGCCGCTCATCCTCGTCATGCTGGTAAATATAACCGATGGGCTGCGTCAATTTGGAACTGATTGTCGCCAGCATCATTTCAAGCTGCGGGCCGCCGATGTGCTGGCTCTGGCTTAGATAGAGCAGGGTGTCTGCCGTGTGGGCCATCGCGTGTGCCCACCCTTTATCCATCACAAAACCGCGCACATCTTCTTCATTGGCAAGATACAGCACAATATCATCCAACACCCGCCGTACATCGTTGACCTTCAGAAACGGGGCCTGATTATCCCGCTCAATAATCGTTCCCAGAATCAGCATAGAAAACGAGCGCAAAAATACGCTGTCCGTACCATATTCCCCCAATCCGTGCGTTAAATTTTGCTGCATTTGATCGAGCAGGGCATTAAGTTGATGTGGTTCATAGACGCCTTTGTAAATCCAGTTGGCGAGGATCATATAGGCATATTCATCGCGATATTCGGGGTCCGGCGAGCCAAGATACCCTACCAGTTCCACTGTTAACTCGTTGAGCGTGTAGTTTTCGGGCAGGCGATATTGGCGGTAGATGATGTTTTGCCAGAATTCGGGGGACTTCAAAAGAAATGGCTCCCATATGGTGCTAAACACATGGGGCCATTATATCGTTAGAATGGATAACGGCAACACTGATGCCTTCGCTGTTTCCATCACACGTCTCATGTAAAATGGATTTCGAAAATTTTAATCTTTATGACCCCTCTCTAACCCTCCCCATGCATGGTTGGCGGGGGTACACTTTTTTTTGTCAATGGAGACGAGTCGTGGTGCTGGAAGGCGGATGGACACGGCAGTGCCGTGCCCCTCTTGGAGTTTGACTGATGGCATTGGGCATGACGGAGGGGGATTGGAGTGCGTGACGGTTCGGGTATGACAAAGCCAGTGAAATCCCGTTTGGCGAAACGCTGCACCATGTGGGCGAAGATGAACGGTATGTGGTGGGTGGGGACGCGACACAGACGCCGCGCAGCAGTCGCAAACTGGAGGGAGCGGGTTGGTTACGCAAACCTGCGCACGCCGCTGTTCATGCTGGTTCAATGGCAGCTGGCTCCAGTAAAGCAGGGCGACAAGCAGTGTTTCAATCCCCATAGTGCCGTCCTGTCCGTTCAGTGGAGTGCCCGGGTCTATGCCCTGTTGCTGCTGCTCGATCTTAGTTCTATGTTGGGTGCCTTTACTTTCACTTTCATACCATCACAGCCCTTGTTTTCTCTTCATGGCCTCCTTAAACTGCCAAACTCCAGCGGACGGGACGTATCCTATGCGAATGTGTCGATGTCGATGATGGTCCAGCCTACCTGAAATGGCGCATCTTCCTCGGCTTCAACCTCTTCTTCCAGTTCATCCACCGGGGCTGGTTCTTCCTCAACCACTTCTTCATAATCACCCGGCGAGAGTTTGTCGCTGTAGGTGATAATGGACAGGAAACCCAGTGGGAGCAACATCACGACGAGCAAACAATATATCAGAAACTTCATATCCTGGGCGTTTTCATCAAGTCTTTCAACATCGGAGGTCATCTGTTCTTCGCCTTGTGTGCCTGTAATCCATGCTCCCTACTATATATTCCCTTAACGTGAATCGACAAGTGGTAGTTGATTCTGGTAGAATGACTCCACCCAAATCCGCGTTATGAGAGTATAAAACTATGTCATTGGATGAAAAGCTGGCTGGTGTTGAGCAGCGCTTCGAAGAAATCAACGCCTTGATGGCGAATCCAGCGGTTGCGGTCGATTACGAGCGCATTGCCGAGCTGGCTCAAGAAAAATCGAATATCGAACACGTCGTCGCCAAATACCGCGAACTGCGCGATTCCCGCGAAACACTGGTAGAAACAAAAACTTTGCTGGATGATCCTGATCTGGGCGACATGGCCCGTGAAGAGGTCAATCAACTGGAAGAGCGTATACCTCGACTGGAAGAAGAACTAAAGATCATGCTGCTGCCCAAAGACCCCCGTGACGAAAAGAACGTCATCGTCGAAATTCGTGCCGGGGCGGGTGGTGATGAGGCCGGGCTGTTTGCGGCAGATTTGTTCCGCATGTATTCACGGTATGCCGACCGTCGGCGCTGGAAAACGACAGTTCTGAATTCCCACGAAACAGGCGTGGGCGGCTATAAGTCAATCACCTTTGAGGTGAAGGGGCATGGAGCCTTCAGCCGCCTGAAGTATGAAAGTGGTGTCCATCGTGTGCAGCGTGTTCCCACTACCGAAAGTCAGGGCCGAATCCATACCAGCACGGCGACGGTCGCGGTATTGGCTGAAGTGGATGAAGTCGAGATTGATCTGGATATGAATAATGATGTTCGGGTGGATGTCTTTCGCAGTCAGGGGGCGGGCGGTCAGAGCGTGAACACTACCGATTCGGCGGTGCGCATGACCCACCTCCCAACCGGGATTGTGGTGGAATGTCAGGATGAGCGCAGCCAGCTACAAAACCGCATGCGTGCCAAACAGATTTTGATGGCCCGGTTGTATGATCTGGAACTTGAGCGCCAGCGTGCCGAACGTGAGGAAGCGCGTCGCAGCCAGATTGGCGGCGGTGACCGCAGCGAGAAGATTCGCACCTATAATTTCCCACAGAGCCGCGTCACCGATCATCGCATCAACCTGTCCAGTTACAACATAACCGCTATTCTGGACGGCGATATTGAAGAATTTATCGACCAGCTTGCTACTCAGGAACAGGCCGAACTGTTGCAGGCCGTTGAGGCGTCGTAATCCAAGAGATGTCTGCTCAATTCTAGCGGCTGGGAGAGGAATCAAAAAGGCGGGCATCACACCCGCCTCGTTGCTTTACACCACAATCCGCATTGGATTTTCGAGGACTTCCTTCAGGCGCTTCATAAACTGCGCACCTTCGGCTCCATCGCTGACGCGGTGGTCTACGCTGATGGTGGCCTTCATGCGAACGCCAATTGTAATCTCGCCATCCTTGACAACGGGCACTTCTTGCGCTGATCCAACGGCCAGAATGGCGCTTTCCGGCGGGTTGATAATCGCCAGGAAATGTTCAACATCAAAGGCTCCGAGATTGCTGACGGTAAAGGTCGCGCCTTCGACATCGTCTGGCTTGATGCGGCCTTCACGGGCACGCGCAATCATGGCCTTGTTGGAGACGGATAAGTCACTCAGGCTGCGTTTGTCGGCATTGGGCGCAACCACATTAATGAGACCGTTTTCAACCGCGACCGCAATGCCGATATTGATCTTCTTGTGGCGGACGAGCTTGTCGCCGTAGAAGTGAGTGTTCAAGTTCGGGAAATCACGCAGGGTTATTGCCACCGCCTTGATAATGATGTCGTTGACGGTGATTTTCTCTTCATCGGAAAGCTGGGCGTTGAGGTCTTTGCGCAGCTTCAAAGCGGGTCCCATATCGATTTCGGATGTGACATAGAAATGCGGCACAAACATGAAGCTTTCCTGCGTTCGCTCGCCAACAAGCTGGCGCATGCGGCTCAGTTCAAGCTCTTCAATATCGGCACCTGTCGGGGCCTTATGAGTTGGCGCGGAAACCTTGCCGGGTTTGGCTGCCGCGACAGCAGCAGGAGCGGCGGGTGCTTCATCCGGCGAGAAGCCTTCGACATCACGCTTCACAATACGACCGCCGGGGCCACTGCCTTTCACCTGCTCAAGTTTAATCCCCTGATCGGCTGCCATGCGACGCGCCACCGGACTGGCCTTCACGCCATCCGGCAAACCATCGCCATTAGCGGAGGGCTGGATTGTGCCGCGTGGTGCCTCGGACTTGACCTCCGTTTTTTCAGCCGTCTTGGTCGCGACTTCCTTTTCTTGTCCGTCAGCAGCCTCAGCGGATGATTCGGCTTTGGGAAGCTCTTCTTCTGCCGTTTCGGTATCCATATTGGAAATATCTTCATCGGCCCCACCGATAATCGCAATCGGGGCACCGACCTCTACAACCGTGTCCTCTTTAACGAACGTCTTGCGTAGAATGCCGCTCGCATACGCTTCAACTTCAACCGTCGCCTTGTCGGTTTCGATCTCGGCCAGAACATCGCCTTCATTCACCTGATCGCCAATCTGTTTGACCCAGCGGATGAGGGTTCCTTCCTGCATGTCGAAGCCCAGCTTGGGCATGGTTACCAGTTCAGCCATACCAGTTCTCCTGACTTAGTAGACGATTTCTTTCACTGCCTTGACCACCTTTTCGGCATCCGGCAGTGCCATTTGTTCCAGTTCGCGCGAATATGGCAGCGGCGCATCTTCGGCACTGACACGCTTGACCGGCGCATCCATCCAATCGAAGGCATGATCCATCACCTGTGCCGTGATTTCGCTGGCAACGCCAAACATCGGGTAGCCTTCATCGACCACCACCATGCGGTTGGTCTTCTTGAAGCTCTCGATGAAGAGGTCGGTATCCAGTGGACGCAGCCAGCGCAAATCGACCACTTCTGCCGAAACGCCGTCTTTTTCGAGTTGTTCTGCCGCTTCCAGCGCAATATGCACACCCTTACTGTAACTCACCAGCGTCACGTCGCTGCCTTCACGGGCTATATTGCTTTTACCAATGGGCAACATGAAATCCGGGTCATCAACCGGCACTTCGGCACGTTTTTGATACAACGTACTGTGCTCGACAAACATCACGGGATTATCATCGCGAATCGATGCTTTAAGCATACCATATGCGTCATAGGCATTCGACGGGCAGGCGATATAAAGACCGGGGAAATGGGCAAAAATGGCTTCGGGGCTGTGTGAGTGAGTCGCACCAAGTTGGCGTCCACCACCCGTTGTGGTGCGGATGACCAGCGGCACAGTGAACTGCCCACCGAACATATAACGCACTTTGGCGGCATGATTCACGATGGCGTCCATCGCTACAAATGCGAAGTTGATGGTCATCAACTCGGCTACCGGGCGCAGGCCGTTCATGGCAGCGCCAGTTGCCGCGCCGACAATTGCCATTTCCGAGATGGGTGTATCCCGAACACGGCGTTCACCGTAATCATCATAGAAGCCGCGTGTCACAGCATAGGTTCCGCCCCACACACCAACCTCTTCACCCATAATAAACACATCATCATCACGATCCATCTCCTCGCGGAGGGCATTGCTAATCGCCTCGCGGATGGTCATCATCTTCATTTCAGCCATCTCTATCGTCACCTATGAGTAAATGTCTACGAACAAGTCGTCAAATTCGGGATTGGGGCTGTTGGTCGCAAACTCCACAGCCTCATTAATCAAATCTCGTGCTTCGCGGTCAAAAACGTCCAGTTGTTCCTGAGTAACCTTATGCTCACCAATGAGTTTGTCACCAAAGATGCGGATGGGGTCGCCCTCCTGATATTCGTGGACTTCTTCTTTGGTCCGGTAGCGTTCCGGGTCGCCCATACTATGACCGACAAAGCGATAAGTCAGCGATTCCATCAAGATGGGGCCGTTCTTCTTCGCATATTCGAGGGCTTCTTTGGTGGCATCGTACACCGCCAGCACATCCATCCCATCCACACGCGGGCCTTCTTTCATGCCATAGCCCACTGCCCGCTTGACGAGTTCGGTCTCACCGGAGGCGCGGTCAACGGCAGTCCCCATACCATACTGGTTATTCTCAATCATCCATACTACCGGCAAATCCCACACGGCGGACATGTTCAGGGACTCATGGAAATAGCCGATGTTGGTTGAACCGTCGCCCATCAGACATAACACCGCAAAATTTTCGTCTTTGTAACGCGCACGCAGCGCCAGCCCTGTTGCCAGCGGCAAATGTCCACCTACAATGGCATACCCGCCCCAGAAATGCTTGTCCTTGTCCGCCAGGTGCATTGAGCCACCTTTGCCTTTACTGACGCCGGTAGTTTTGCCCATCATCTCGGCCAGAATGTACTTGGGTTCAATCCCGATTGACACGGCGATACCGTGATCACGATAAGCCGTAATAACATGGTCATCTTCACCGAGCGCCCACACAGCGCCAACGCCGGTTGCTTCTTGCCCGATATACAAATGGAGAAAACCGCCGATAAGACCCTGTTGGTAGAGTTCGGCACTTTTTTCCTCCAGACGACGTATCACGACCATATTACGATACATATCGAGCAGGGTGTCTTTACTTAAATCAGCCATACATTTGTTCCTTCGCTTACTGCAAATCAAACAGCTCATTAACCTTGAAGAAAGCATTTTTGCAGGATAGTGGTAACACTTTGACTGATAAGGTGGTTTAACTCGCGGACGGGATGTATCCCGTCCCTACGGTTAATGACAGGGGTTTCGTAGGGACAGCATACATGCTGTCCGATAAAAGAAAAACTCTCATCAGTCAATAAATCACCACTACCTTTTCGTCTCAAAAAAGGGGGTGTATTTTCAACATAGGGGCATAAAGGCGGGCGGATATGTGACCCGCCCATCCGTATTTTGTCCCTACAGAATTCCTACGGTTTACAGACAACCGATATTAACACGAAGCTGAAGCCCTAACAAGGAAAAATCGCTCGTGCATGTGCACAAACTAAGGACGCAGCATCACCTTGCCGCTGGTTCCGCTTTCAAATGTTTCAAACGCTTCGTCATACTGGTCGAGGGTGAATTCATGCGTAACCATCGGCGTCAGGTCTACCTGTCCGCTTTCAAGCAGGTTTTGCATCTTATACCATGTAGCCCACAATTTGCGTCCGGCGATGCCCTTGACCGTCGCCGCCTTGAAGACAATGTTGTTATTCAGGTCAAAATTGATGGGCCGGGCGGTCAAGCCCAGCAGTGCCACATGCCCATCCGCTTTCAGTACCGTAAAGCCCTGATTGATGGCGCTCGGCGCACCCGACATCTCCAGCAGCACATCCACACCGTCGCCGTTGGTCGCTTCCATAATGCCGCCGACCACATCATCGTTCAGTGGGTTGAAAACGCGGTCTGCGCCCATCGTGGTCGCCAGATTCAGGCGGTAATCGCTGATGTCGGTGGCAAAAACGGCCCGTGCCCCGGCAGCTTTGGCGACGGCAATCGCCATACAGCCCACCGGACCGGCACCCGTCAGTAGGACATATTTTCCGGCCAAATCCTGCGCAAGGGCGGTATGGACGGAATTGCCGAAATTCTCCATCAACACGCTGATGCTGTCCGGCATGTCGGGCGAGTTAACCCATGCGTTCTGGGCCGGGACGGCGATATATTCGGCAAAGCCGCCATCACGATCAACGCCAATGATTTTTGTGTTCTCGCAGATATGGCCGCGCCCGGTGCGGCAGTATTCGCAGATGTTGCAGATGATATGGCTTTCCAGCGACACAAAATCGCCCACTTTGACGCGCTGCACATTGGGGGAGACGCGCACCACATCGCCGGTGATTTCGTGCCCGATGATGACCGGAGGGTTGATACGGCTGGCCGCCCAATCATCCCAGCGGTAGATATGTAAGTCAGTGCCACAAATGGATGCCGCTCGCACCTTAACGAGAACTTCACCCGGACCAAGATCCGGCACGAGATAATCGTCAACTTTTGTCAGGCCGGGAGCGGCTTCTGCTTTCAGGACAGCACGCATCATCTGGGGGATTTCAGTTTCATCGAGACTCTGTGCCTGATTGGGTGCAGAAGTCATGGGGATTCCTTCAGTACTTTACGGATAAAGGCTCCCCGCGATTGTACCAAATGGGGAGTCTTGGGGACAAGAGCAATGACTTTCTCAAAGAAGTGTTTCCTATCTCAGATAAGGTAACGTAAAGTCTGTGAGCATAAAACCCGACTAGAGGACTAATTAATGAAAAATTAGTGAAATATATCATTTTTCAAATCTAACTGGTCATTTCTGTCCTATCATGTTGAATGAGACAGTGCAATTAGGAGTATGAAATGTCCTCTCTAAAAAATGGAATTGGCTTCACAATAATTTTGGTATCTCTTTTGTTCATTGCCTTTCAATCTAATACCGACACATCACGAGCAGCGGATGAACATTTACCTGTTCGCCCTAATGTTAATCAAGGCGAAGATGATCTCGATATGGCAATCAATCAGGCCATTGCCAACTATAACAATCGCTACAACATGAATTTCAAAGAGTTGGGGCGCGATATTGACAGTGCTTCCAGGAGCGGTATCGTTTATCTTGCTCCGGCGGACGCAACTGGTCACTTCCCCCCTGGCAAGGTAGATGTTGCTATAGTAACCAACATTGGTCCCAATTCGTGGAATATTCTATTACCGGGTGAGGAGGATTATCAACTTGCCCATGAAGCTTTGCCGAATCTAGTTAAAAGTCGCATTAATACCACACTATTTGAGCAGGCAATCTCGCCTCCAAACTCAACTCAATTCATGTCGACTGATTATGAATTTCCGTGGACGGACAGTTGGTGGGCCACTGTCACACGCAGTTTCAATGAACATGGCGTGGGAGAAATCGATTTTGATATTGACGATCCTACTACGGCTGTTGTTGCTGCAAAAGCCGGAACGATTATCTATGCCAATGACTCACACACACTCAACACAAATTTAAGTGGTGCATGGTGGTACTGGAATACGGTCGTTATCCAGCATAGTGCCAATGAATTCACAACGTATGCCCACTTAGCCCATAACAGTGTTCCGTCATCGATCAAGTCTCAGTGCTCAACGAACTACGGTACGCAGAATTGTTTAGTGGCTATAAATGCAGGGGATGTGATTGGCATACAGGGTAATACAGGCACCTCTACCAACCCACATCTGCATATGTCGGGCGGAACTACATTTGTCATTAGTTCTTATGCAGCTACGCAGGATGAAGATAATGATGGAAATACATCCGAAAGTGTCTACACTGGCTATTCATGGAATCTTGCCAACTTTGCGTTTCAAGGTTATTCCATTTCGCAAGTGGCCGCTTGGCCGTATGGTACACGTCTTCAAGCTAATCATGGTACTGGCGGCGGTGATGCTTGTTCAGCGCCTGCGCTAAATAATCCACCGGATGGTTATGTATCAGGTAGTCAGACGATCACCTTTAGCTGGTCCAGTATCAGTGGTTGCACCTACAACGGCTACACGTTCCGCATCAAAAATACCAATAACATGGATTCCGGCGGCACCACAATTGTTGACACTGGTGAAGGCGGCACATCACGCACAGAAACGATAGGCTCACAATGGAACAATCAGGATTTGTATTGGGGTGTTCGTGCGGCCAATGCGCCAAATGGAGCAAGCTGGGCTGTGCGTCGTTTCCGAATAGAACCCGGTGGTGGTGGCAACGTCCAGCTTTGTACGAGTGATGATGGAAATTCGGGATGCACTTCCTACTCTGTAGGCGAACATGATGTAGGCGGCACTGCGCAAAACGATGTATTCCGCTCAGTTAAAGTCCCCAATGGTATGTCCATTTTGATTTTCCGGGATGGGAATTTTGAAAGCACGGCGGAATGTTACAGTGGAAACCGGGCACCGCTCCCACAAGGTGAACCCTGGGACCTAAGAGGACAGGTAACCTCGTTTAAAGTGTACGGTTCAAGCAACTGCCCGTCATCTGAACTCCCCACCATTCTCGTGTACGACGGTCAAAACTTTGGAAGTTACTATTGGGGTATGGGGCGCGGCACAGGCTTCATGGACATCTTCCGCTATGGCAGTAGCACGTACTACAACGACCAGGCTGAGTCCATAAAAGTACGTCCAGGCTGGTCGGTGCGCCTTTATGAGCATTCCGACAACAACAATCGTGGACAATCCAGTAGCTGTCTGACAGGCGATGTATCATCACTTGGCGGACTCAACAATCAGGCATCCGGCATTGAGATTTTCAACAATACAACATGTAGTTCGCCAGCCACGCCGACGCCAACCACTCCGCCGACCCAAACGCTCAGCGCGGCAGCAGTCTGCAACGGACCTAACCTGAACGTCAGTATAACCCAGGGTGATGGGCCGTTCACTATTAGTGCGTCCGCTGGAATTAATCTGCCCGTCAGTGGAGTAAGCACAGGGACTACAACCATCAATGGTCCCGAAAAATGGGATGATGTGACCGTTAGTGAAACATCAGGTGACTTCCAGTCCTTCAATCTGGGACAGTTTAAGTGCCGTACCGAAGAGCGTCCAGTATTATTCTGGCCCGCCCATCAGGCTCGGATAACGACGTCTACACTGACACTCTGGTGGACAGGTATCTCCAATGCCAGTCTATATCGCCTGATGTTGTTCGATGACAAGGTCGTTGCTAATCGGACGGTCGATATTCGACAGAATACAGCCGGATCGGAAGTCTATCTGCCTCTTACCCAACCCCTGCCTGTTGGACGCTATTTCTGGCGGGTGCGGGGACGGCAAAATCGCGTATGGAGTCAATGGAGTACGCGCTTCACGCTCTTCATCGACCCGCCGACATTCACAGTAACAACACCTGTGCCTACCATTGAACCAAATCCGTCAGCGGAGTTACCGTCACCGACACCGATTTTACCGGGTCCGGTCACACCGCCAACCTTCCCGGCTCCCCCTAACGCCCGCTAAAACAAATAGACCTGCCCCGTGTTTGAGGCAGGTCTTTTTTTCGGGATGTAGCACCCCTTCATTCAGCGCATCGTCAGCGCCATAACCGCCTTTTGCACATGCAGGCGATTTTCCGCCTCATCGTAGACGATGCTCTGCGGGCCATCCAACACACCGTCGGTCACTTCGATGTTGCGGTCGGCGGGCAGGCAGTGCATATACACTGCGTTTTCGGCAGCCATTGCCATCCGCTGCTCATCGGTAATCCAGTTGGTGTATTGTTTGCCAATACGGGCGCTTTCCTCGTTGTCTTCGGTGGTCATCAGCGCACCCCAGCTTTTGGCATAAACAACATCAGCCCCTCTGCAACCCGTATCAAAATCATCCAGCATCTCAAAACTGCCGCCATGACGCCGGGTGTTTTCTTTGGCCTGCTCGACAATATCCGGCATCAGTTTGTATTCCGGTGGATGGGTCAGGCGCACATTCATTCCAAAGCGTGTCATCAGCAGAATCAGGCTCTGGGGCACTGAGATGGGCTTCTGATAACTGGAGGCATAGGCCCAACTGACATTGATGGTCTTGCCGCGCAAGCCTTCGCGCCCGAAACGCTCCTGTATCGTCATCAGGTCCGCCAGAATCTGGAAGGGGTGATAGACATCACACTGCATATTAAGCACCGGCACACGGCTGGCTTCCGCCACGTCACGAATGTACTGGTTGCCGACTTTCCAGTCGCACTGGCGGATGGCGATGCCGTCAAAATAGCGCCCGAAAATCTCGCCGATTTCTTTGGCGGTGTCGCCATGAGAAATCTGGGTGGTGGTGTGGTCAATGAAAGCCCCGTGACCGCCGAGTTGCGCCATGCCAGCCTCAAAACTGCCGCGCGTACGGGTGCTGGTGAAGAAAAAGAGCATGGCTAAGGATTTATCACGCAGGTAAGCATGGGGTTCGCCCAGCGCACGCTTGCGCTTCAAATCGTGGGCAACCTCCATAACCGTATCAATTTCAGCGCGGGTCCATTCCTGAGTAGTTATCATATCGCGTCCGCGCAAATCAGTTTGCATGGTAATATTCTCCTGGGAGTAGAGTTGCAACGTTCAGAAATTATATACAGGATGACCTGAATGATACATGTGGAAACGCCGCTGCTGGAAAATGCACAGTTGAATCGCCAGCTCGGTAAGCAGTTGTTATTCAAAATGGAATGTTACCAGCCCGTCGGCTCCTTCAAGGCGCGGGGCGTCGGGGCATTGTGTGAGCAGGCCCAACGGGAAGGTTATACCCAACTTATCACATCCTCTGGCGGTAATGCCGGATTCGCGGCGGCCTACGCCGGGCGAAAGTTGGGCATTGGCGTAACCATCGTTGTGCCGGAGAAAACCACCGAAATGGCAAAATCCCGGATGCAGGCCGAAGGGGCCAACGTAATCGTGCACGGCGCAGCGTGGGATGAGGCCAACGAGTACGCCATGCAGCTACTATCCGAGCAGGACGGGGCGTTTTTTGTCCATCCTTTCGATCACGAAATCATCTGGCAGGGGCATTCCACACTGGTTGATGAACTGGTGACGCAGATGGAGGGCAAACCGGATGCCATTGTGGTCGCCGTTGGCGGTGGTGGCTTGCTGGTTGGCGTACTGGAAGGCATGTATCATCATGGCTGGTCGGATGTCCCCGTGCTGGCAGTGGAGACACAGGGCGCTGATTCATTCGCCCAATCGGTAGCCGCCGGACAACTGGTGACACTGCCCGCCATTACCTCCATTGCCACCACCCTCGGCGCACGAACGGTCACGCCGCGCCTGATGGATTGGACCAAACAGCATGACATCCGGCCCGTTGTCGTTTCTGACGCCGATGCGGTACAAGCCAGCCTGCAATTCGCGGATGATATGCGGGTGGTGACGGAACCAGCCTGTGGGGCGGCGCTGTCACTGTGTTATGCCAACGCCCGCTATCTGGATGAATTTGAACGGGCGATAATGGTGGTGTGCGGCGGCGCAGGTGTTACCTACGATGCGCTGTTGAAGTTGTCAGAGTGATTCTTTGGTAGGCAATGTTAGGTTGCAGGAGTTCTTATTTAAGAAATGTCTGTCGCTGGGACCATGGTCTCCGGTCTTTTGCCCGTTGGGTAGCACTATCCGTCACACGGTAAATAGGCGACCAATAGCAAGATTACCGAATTTTTATCTTTATCTGCATTAATCGGGTGTGTCAGTTGATGCGCCATCAGAATTGAGAATGGTTTCCAATAGCTCAAGAAGTGGCGGAATATCGTCTTGGATGCTGACCCAGACAATATCAACCTGGATTGAAAAATATTCGTGAATCAAACGGTTACGCATACCAGCGATGAGATGCCAGGGGATTTGATCATAGGTTGTACGGGTGTCATCACTGATGAGGCGGGCCGCTTCACCTAACACTTGAAATTCACGAATAACCGCGCTCTGGACAAGATCGTTGTTTTCAAACGTATCACGGGTAAGATCATGAGTAAATTTTATGATTTTGCGACAGGCGATGAGCATGTCGAGTAAGCGGGCTTCATCCCCTCGCATAAATAACCCTGGCACTATTCAGTATATGGCGACGACGGATATAATTCTCGCTACGTTCCACTGCTTTTTTGTCCACAAGATCAATTTCACGCTCGACAATCGCTTGTAATTCTGCTTCCATCTGAACCCAATGATAGAGCGAATAGCGCCGGTCATCAGCCACTGTGATCAGGAAATCAATATCACTATCAAAGGAAAAATCATCTCGTAAGACAGAACCAAATAGTGCCATTTCAGTAATATCCCATTTCTGACAAAAGGCTTCTATCTGATCAAGAGGTAACGTGATCGGTAATTGATCGCGAAGGGTCATCACAAAATGCCTCATGCTGGTTGAGCTATGATGAATTAGTATAACATTTTTAGGATAAAATCGCTTTCGTTTGTCTCCATCCTAATCACCGGATGATATGCGGGTGGTGACCGAACCAGCCTGTGGGGCGGCGCTTTCGCTGTGTTATGCCAACGCCTGCTATCTGGATGAATTTGAGCGTGTGATAATGGTGGTGTGTGGTGGGGCAGGGATTACTTATGACGGGCTGTTGAAGCTGAAATAACCTATGGGGAAGTTGCTATGACTAGACTGAAAAATGTTTTTTTGAAAGGCGTCTTGCTGATTACTCTGGTGAGTTTAGGCTTGAGTCATGTCCACGCGCAGGATGACCCGGCAGAAAAAATAGTCCATATGCAGTGGAGCCATAGTAGCCAGTATATTGCACTCACCATTGACTATGAACATGTCGACATTTACGACGTTCAACAGGGGAAAGTAGTCCACCGATTTAGTCAAGTGGTTGACCGAATGAATCTAGAAATGAGTTCGGGATTAGTTGGTTGGAATAAAGATGATGCTAGATTGGCTATATCTGGTGATGGTTACGCAGAAATCTGGGATTTAGAGACACTTACTCTGGAGCAATTAATCCACATCGAATTCCCATTCGGGTATCGGCCTCTGTGGAGTCCTGACGATCAATATCTAGTGCTAATCGGCGGTGGAGATACAACTCCCAACATGTTCATATGGGATATTGGATTGGGACAGGTGGTTGCCAAAGAATCTATGTCACCAGCACCTGAATCTGAATGGTCACATAATGGAGAATTTCTAGCAATCAGCGCACCCGTACCACATGTTTATTTGTACGACATAGAGCAGTTAGAATTTGACGGATTTGTAGGTCTATCATTGGGAGAAATTCGCCAGCAAATTGACAATCAGGACATACTTACGGTAATTGTAAAACTTGACTGGAGTCCTGATGATCAATATCTATTGACAGGTGGGAGTGGTGGAAATCTAATTGTTTGGGAAGTTCAATCTAGCGAAATCATCCACATGAAAGAGTCGAATTCGCTTGACCCTGAAACCCCGTTGTATGATCAACTATTGCGTACGGCAGATGTATGGTTCAGCCCGGATGGCGACACGTTTAACAGCATCGCAGTTGATGGGACTTATCGCCAGTGGGACACTGTAAGTGGCGAACTGCTCCTTGAACGAACCATCGAATTGAATGCTCCAATGCACTACGGCCAAACAAGCCCGGATACCACCAAGTTTGCATACGTTGATTATGATGAAGGGTTCTATATTGTCGAAATCGCTGACCTCGTTGACGAGTAGATTTTTGCGACTGTTACAGTAGATGATGCTGGTGTGCGGCGGCGCGGGGATTACCTATGATGGGCTGTTGAAGTTATCTGGGAAACGGGCTACTGCGTGAGGTCTACCAGCAGGATAGGATCACTGGTCGGGTCTTCAGAGCCACCTTCCGGCTCAATGGTGACACCGGCGGCGAGATACGACTCAAAATCTTCGGGCAAATCGACCAAGTAGGTTGCTACATTGTCTTCATCAACACTAAACACCCCGGCATCAAAACGCTCGGTGTCGCTTTTGACAAACCACAACTGGTAATCCTGTTCATCAAGCGCTTGCAGTCCGTCCACCCATAACACCGCGTGTTCGGTCTGGCTGTCAATCGTCAAGCGCCCGATGAATGAGGCCGTTTCATCGGTGGCGCTGACATCAAAGGCGCGGGACTCCGGGTCTTGCAACACTTCCTGCACAAGATCGGGGGTCGGTTCATCACGGTCGTCCTGATCATCCACCCCTGCCAGCAAGTAGATTGAGGTAAGCACGAATAAAATAATCGCGGCGGCAAAGGCTCCCCAATAACCGCGCCGCAGCCACAGCGTCCGTCGTTTGGACTGCTGGAGTCGAGACTGGAGTTTGTCGCGGATGTCCGGGGCGGGACGTGCCTCGACCAGCAGCGGCAGGTCATCCACAATAGCGTGATATTGTTCCAGTTCGGTGCGCAGTTCGGAATCCGAAGCCAGTACCTGCTCCAATGCCGCTTGTTCATCGGCATCGAGCAGGTCCAGGGCATATAATGGGATAAGAGTCCGTGCGTCTTCTTGGTTCATCGGCTATTGGTCGGTAGATTTACTAAATCTACGCATTACTTTCAGGTTTTGGATTGAATATACTTCGCAACTGCATCATCCCCGCCCGGATGCGACTCTTGACCGTCCCCAGCGGAAGTCCCGTATATTCAGCAATGTCATTATGGGACATTCCGCCAAAATAAGCCAGATAAAGTAACTCTGACTGGTCGGCTGGCAGGTCTCTCAATGCACTGTGCAGGGCAATCGTGCGCTGGGGGTCCGGGCTGTGGATTTCGGCAAGGGTATATGAAAAGTCGTCCAGTGGAAATTCGCCTTTTTCCGGCGTTCGGCTCTGCGTTTTGCGGAGCGTATCAATCGCCGTATTACGTGAAATCCGCGCAATCCATGTAGTGAATTTCGCCTGAGCTGGATTGTATTGACCAATTTTGTCCCACGCCTTCATAAACACGTCCTGCATTACTTCCTCCGCAGCCTGTGCATCGCGCAGAATCTGGACGGCGATGGAATAAACCAGCCCGCCGTATTGGTCATACAATTCCAACAGCGCCGCCTCGTCGCGTTCGATAAGGCGGCTGATCAGGTCTTCAGTCATCAGCAAGACAAATCGGGTATCACGGCTTCTGGATCATTAAAGCGTTTATTGAATTCATCAATGAACGCCTGCGCGAATTCTGGATTATGGACGATGATCATATTTTCACTATTATCATCACGGGCGGATGCGCTGAAATTAAACGACCCCAGCGCCACAATCTCTCCATCAAAGACAAAAACTTTGTGATGGAAGGTATTGGGATTGCCATCCCGCTTGACCGGAATCCCGGCACACCCCATAGGCTCCATCTGGCCCTGACTTGAGCCGCGCGATTCAAAGACCGCCTGCACATCCACCCCGGCGTTGTGGCGGTCTATCATCGCGTTGCCCAGCGAGTCAAGAGTCAGCACAAAGGCCATCATATGCACACTTTCACCGGACTCACGAATGAGTTCCTCCAATCTTTCTTCAAGCGCATCGCCGTCTTCGGGCGAGAAGAACGTTTCAATCAGAGTCTCGTCGATATTCAGTTGGGGATTGGGGCTTTCTCGTGAATCATCACGCTGGGTAAAAACGCCATCGTCATACATTTCACGAAATTCAGCCAGATAGTTCCCGGCAAGCAGGGTTGAGCGGATGAGCACGGCATTGTTGTTATTGTTGTAGATGCCATTGTGGGTGAAATTCATCGACCCCATCCACACTCGCGTCTCATCAATGACGAGGAATTTATGGTGCATCAAGGCGCTGCGGTCGTCAGCCCGATACTCAACAACGCCATCCAATTCTTCAACGGTGCTTTCCTCATCTTCAATGGCATAGCGGTCATCCAGCACCAGTTTCACATCCACACCGCGCCGCTGGGCAGCTATCAGGGCCTGCGTGATCGATTCCATGTTCAGTTCAAATAGTGCCCCGTAGATGGATTGTTGAGCACCATTGATGGCGTCAATTAGGGCCGCTTCCACCGCTGATCCGGTATGCAGGTCCCAATTATCTTCATTGATTGGCTCGGTAAAATACAGGTCATACCAATCGCCACTGACAGTAGTCTCTTCGTTGACGGTGTCTTCCAGCAGGAATTCGTCAAGGAATTCGTCAAGGTCCTGTCCGCTTAACAATGCGATAATAACGATTAGTAGTGTTCCGAGTATTCCTACGACAAGTCGTCCGCTTGATGAACTCTTTCTAGAACCCACGCTTACTATTCTCCTTCGTCGTCTTCGAGATCAATTTTGTCGGCGACATCTTCTATGACATCACGCGAACTGCCCGCCTCACGGGCAATATTGCGCAGTGCCTCCATGACGTCCTTTGCTATGCGCCCGGCGGTGCTGTCTACATCGGCGAATACTTCATCAAGTTTAACCGTAATATCGTCATCCGTATCGAGAATACCGCGCCTGGGTTCGCCGGAAGCGTAAACAGTAGTGCGATTAGAAATATCTGGCGGGTCAAGATCATAGTGCTGGACCAGTTGGATAAGAATTTCGCGGCGGTCGGTTTTATCATGGAGCGTATGACGGAGTTCGTTGGTGGCAATGGGACCGTCAAGTTCACGGCTTATGGCGTCCAGCTCATCCAACTTTTCGTTAACCCACACCGCATCATGGTCCTTGCGACGGCGAACAATGAGGCTCATCGTGTCGATCAGGCCAAACACGTAACCGCGCACCTCATCAAACATTTCATCGCTCTTGACTTTCGGCCCCAGGAACTCAATCTGGGCACGTGCCCATTTATACACCATGTCGGCCTCATCATCGTTCAGGCCGTCGGTGAGGGCGCTGTTGCTTAGTACTGCATCCATTAATTTTTCGCTGTAGTCTGCCATCAGTCTTCCTCTCCCAGTGGTTTACCACAAACACCGCAAAAAATGAAATCAGCCGGGATATGGGTTGTTTCACAATATGGACAGGTCTGCGTGGGCGGCCCGTGATGATAGGCAGGATCGCGGCCTGTTTCCATATCGAGCCGGATATTTTTATAGCCAACATCGCGCTTATCAATAAACGACTCGACGCCTTCCCATGTCTCCGGGCTGGTATTATGAATCGCCAACCAGTCCCGCGCGTGCTGGATGGTCAGCCCCCAGCTCAAATCGCGCCAGAAATTAATCTGCTGCCGGGTATAGCGCATTTTGTCCGGGAATTTATTGTAGAGCTTTTCAGCCAACTCATCTACTTTTGCATCAATGTCGGCATAGGGCACGACATAATTGACCCAGCCCCAATCGCGGGCCTGTTCCGCCGTATACCATTCATTGAACAGCAGAATCTCGCGTGCCCGGCGATCTCCGACCATAATCGGCAGAAATTGGGTTGCACCCGCCGCTGCTACCGAGCCATGCGATGTGCCGACCTGACGCAGCCGCACATGATTCGCTGCAACGGCAATATCACAGGAGATGTTGAACTCATTGCCGCCGCCAACCACCATCCCGTTCAGGCGGGCGATGGATGGTTTGCCGAGGGTGCGAATCATCTCGTGGGCGCGGATGAAGGCGTCCATCCACTTGTAGTAATCACGCGGGCGGCGGATGAATTCTTGCTGTTCTTTGAGGTCGGCTCCCGCGCAAAAGGCGACATCGCCCGCCCCGGTCAGGATAAGCACAGAAATGTCATCATCCCATGCCACATCTTTAAGCGCGATCTGCAACTCGATCAACATGTCATAAGTGACGGCGTTGCGGGCTTCAGGACGATTGAAGGTGATGGTAGCCTTGTAGCCATCCTTTTCATAGAGGATATTGTCAAACACAAAACTGTCTGACGATTTTCCACTAAATCGTGTCATGAAAACTCCTTCTGCGAACGTAGCACCATTATCAATTTTTTGCGCCTTTTTTTCAACAATTGGCCTGTCTACAATGACAGGACACGCAAAATGGGAGAGGCACAGACTGTAGTTAAACAATAGCTGCTCGTGTATGTAATGATTCTTCCCCCTTTGTCCTGCGGACATTTCCCCCATGAATAGGGGGAAAGAAACGGCGAACTAAGTTCCCTCTCCATTTATGGTGAGGGTTAGGGTGGGGATAAAAATCACGGTGCTGCCAGATCGTTTATAACACAACGGACTTGTGTCAGGCCCCATTTTGCATACAACACCATTGTTGAGGTAAGGAGCAATCATGACCGACGTTGTAATTGTCGATGCGGTGCGGACTCCCATTGGTCGCTTAGGCGGGGCGCTGTCTGATGTGCGCCCGGATGATATGGCGGCCCTCGTTATCAAGGCTCTCGTCGAGCGAACGAATGTCCCTGTTGATGAAATCGAAGAAATCTATTTCGGCTGTGCCAATCAGGCCGGTGAGGATAACCGTAATGTGGCCCGGATGGCGACCCTGCTGGCCGGACTGCCGGAAAGCATCCCCGCCGTTACCTTCAACCGCCTGTGCGCCTCCAGCCTGAACACCATCAATCAGGCCGCCCGTAACATAAAGGCTGGCGAAGGCGAGATTTATATTGCCGGTGGCGTGGAGAGTATGACCCGTGCTCCCTATGTCATGCCCAAAGCCGGGCGCGAATGGGGTGTCGGGCATGACCCGCAGATCTGGGATACAACACTCGGCTGGCGGTTTCCCAATAAGAAAATGATGCAGATGTTTCCGCTGGAAGCGATGGGCGAGACTGCCGAAAACATCAACGCTCGGCTGGATAATCCCATTACCCGCGAGGAGCAAGACCAGTTTTCCATTGACAGCCACCAGCGGGCCATTGATGCCATCAACAACGGCTATTTTGACAGTCAGATTATCCCGGTCGAAATTCCACAGCGCAAAGGCGATCCGGTGGTAGTGCGGCACGACGAGCATCCCCGTTATGAATGGCAGGATGGCAAAGCCGTCATCGCCACCAGCATCGAGCAGCTTGCCAAATTGCGCCCGGTCTTTCGTGAAGGCGGCACCGTGACGGCGGGTAACGCCTCCGGGTTGAATGATGGCGCGGCGGCGGTGCTTCTCATGAGCGCGGAAAAGGCCGAGGAATTAGGAATGGAGCCGGTGGCTCGCTGGTTGGCATCCGGGGCGGCAGGGGTTGACCCGCGTGTGATGGGGCTGGGACCTGTTCCCGCCACACGAAAAGCTCTGCAACGCGCCGGACTGACTGTTGAGGACCTTGACTTGATCGAACTGAATGAAGCTTTTGCCCTGCAAGCACTGGCAGTGATGCGCGAGTTGGGTTTGCCCCACCACATCACCAATGTCAACGGCGGGGCCGTTGCGCTGGGGCATCCGCTGGGGTGTTCCGGGGCGCGGATTATGACCACGCTGCTGCATGAGATGAAACGGCGGCAGGCGGGGGGTGAAAATATGCGCTTTGGACTGGCAACGATGTGTGTAGGGGTCGGTCAGGGCGAAGCGGCTGTCGTCGAACTGCTTTAAATGCCTTTCATGTCGAGGTGTTCATACAGGGACATTATGAGTAGGGGCACGGCACTGCCGTGTCCGCTAAATGTGTTATCCATCAATCAACGACCCTGTACGGATAGCATGTCAAATCTTTTTATAGGTCATCAGGGTTCAAGCTTATTTCGGTGCAATCGCCCTGCACCCGATTAATGCCGTTTTCCGAAATAATTGGGTAGCCTTACCATTGACCGCATGTTGACGGTGGCGGACACAGCAGTGCTGTGTCCCTACGGTAAGCGGGGTGTTTCGTAGGGACGCCCAACGGGGTGTCCGGCGGCCAACGCACCGGACTCATCGACCGTTACCTGTTTATTTTTTTCAATTTGCATCAATCGGGTGCTTTTAACATTGCGACGCTATCACCCTTAAAATTCGCAAGGTCCAGACTTAATCACATTTTTTGAGCGCTAAAATCAATCTTATGACCCAATTTACTCTGGGTCAGATGGCTCATAATAAGGTGGTTTATCAGGAGTATGATAAAAATAGCTGGCCTATGTAGATAGAGGCGGAAAGATCATGTCAAAATGCCGCGATGTGATGACAGCGAACCCGGTATGTTGTTTATCAAGCGATACAATTGAACGTGTTGCACAATTGATGAAAATCCACGACGTTGGTTCTATCCCGGTTGTCGAGCATCACAGCCCACAGCAGGTGGTGGGTATTGTGACGGACCGAGACCTGGTGGTAAACGTGTTAGCAAACGGACGGGCGAGTCAAAGTCCGATTACATCGGCAATGACGCCTGACCCGGTGACTTGCTACGAGGATGATAATCTGGATTATGTACTTCAACTGATGTCCGATCATCAGGTGCGACGTATCCCGGTCCTCAACTCTAAAGATGAGATTGTCGGCATTATCGCTCAGGCAGATATTGCCACACGTCTTAATCAACCGATTAAGACGGCGGAGGTAGTTGAAGCAATTTCCCAACCCGCCAATGGAGCATGATGGACTGAGACATTTTGAAAAAGCCGACGAATGCCCAGATTGCAGATGTTTTGGAGCGAATTTCTGATGCTCTGGAAGCGCAGGACGCGAATCCTTTTCGCGTCCGTGCTTATCACGAAGGCGCAAGTGTGGTTCGCGGCCTTGACGCGCCGGTGGCTGATTTCGTTCGCGAGAAGCGCTTGGATGATTTGAAGGCACTGCCGAAAATCGGTGATGGCATCGCGGCGGTGATTGACGAAATTGTCACGCTGGGTCACTCGAATTTGCTGCAAGATTTAGAAGCAAACGAGGCTGAAGCCGCCTTTATGCGAGTGCCCGGTATCGGTGAAGAATTGGCGCAGCGCATCGTTGAGGAGCTTCATATCAGCTCATTAGCCGAGTTAGAAGCCGCCGCGCATGATGGCAGGCTGGAAGCTCTGCCGGGTTTTGGGTCAGGCCGTGTAGAGGGTATCCGCACGGCACTGGCTGGGATGCTCAGCCGTTCGGCGCAGTCGAAGCAGCAGAAACGCACATCGGGCAAAACCGTCCAAGATGGTGACCGCCCGTCAGTGGAACTGCTGCTGGATATTGACCGGGAATATCGACAGCGTGCCGCGAACAATGAGCTTCACAAGATCGCGCCCCGTCGCTTTAATCCAGACAATGAAGAATGGCTGCCCGTTATGCATATCAGACGTCAGGGATGGTCCTTCACGGTACTGTTTTCAAATACCGCTCAGGCACATGAGTTGGGCAAGACGGACGACTGGGTCGTTATCTACTACGAGCGTGATAATGTAGAGAATCAGAATACAGTCGTTACCGAGACGCAGGGTTCGCTGAAGGGCAAGCGCGTGGTTCGTGGACGCGACAGCGAAACGAAAACGTATTACGGCGTTTGACCTGATTGAACTCAATGGAGTCGTTGCACGTTCCTATCATGCCTGCGGTGTTTCGTAGGGACTCCCCGTTGGGTGTCATGGGTGTAAAGATAAGCACAAAACGACCATTGATTGGATCGGGCAGATGATCAGCCAGGTACGCCGCTGGTTACCAGGGCACAAGCTGGTGCTGGTGGTTGATGGGGCATTGTGCGCTGTCAAATTAGGTTTACGGTGTGCCGACTTTGAGCAGCCCGTCACCTTCGTGTTACGCTTACGCCTGGATGCACAATTGTATGATCCGCCATCCGCTAAACCACCCGGGCGTCCAGGACCACCGTCGCCTGTCGGTGCCCGCCAACCCAACCTGAAAACGCGCCTGACCGATCCACTGACCACCTGGCTTCGGCAAAGCGTGGGGTGGTATGGGGGGCGCACCCGCCAGATTGAGTATGTCTCGGGCATCGCCTGGTGGCGCACCACCAACCCGAAAGACCCTTTACCCTTGCGCTGGGTGCTGGTGCGTGATCCTTGCGGTACTTTTAACCCCCAAGCTTTTCTGGGTACTGACCTCACGGCTACCCCTCAGCAGATGATTGCCTGGTATGTCAGGCGCTGGAATGTGGAAGTGACCTTTCAAGAAGTGCGCACCCACCTCGGCTTTGAAACCCAGCGTCAATGGTCAGATAGATCTGGCTATTGAGCGTACTTCTCCGCTCCGGCTGGGTCTGTTTTCCCTGGTGACCCTGCTGGCTCACCATCTGTCCGCTCTGCCGCCTGGTACCCCAAACACACTGCCACTTTCTCCGATTGTCTGGCCTTTGTCCGCGCCGATCTGTGGCAGCACCCTCCATTCTCACAGTCCCCCTTTGACCCTGCACTTCAAAAGATCCCGCCCGCCACTTTACACAATCTCATTGAGGCCATCTATTATGCCGCCTAACACCTCTGTCAAATGGATAAAGTCGAGTTCGGTGGATTTCCCTTTTCGTGGCACCCGATTTTAATCCAATACAGTTAAGTTAGTGAAAAAAGGTCGTGCTTTAGGCATGATTAAGGTGTCAAATCCATCATGAAAGGAGCGACCTTATGTTTAGTTTAGCAAAGATGTTGGAAAACCACGAGATACGCCCGGTTGCTGTGTGGCAAGTCGCCGGGGAGATACGGTGCGCTGACCGAGTGGTGAGCCTGTTAAGGACGCATCAAGTTCAGGAACAACGACGGCGTGACTTACCAGCGCTGTTGGTGGTGTGGCTGTGTATTGCCATGTACTGGCAGCCACGGCGGTCCTTGCAATCCATTGCGACCCGTCTATTGGAAATACCAAGCTTATTCGAACCAGCGACGTATTTGTGGGTGCCCTCACGCAGTGCGCTAACCCGGGCGCGGTATCGGTTAGGCGCAGCGGTGTTTGCCAGATTATTCAGGCAGGTATGCCAGCCCCTGGTGAGGGAGCCAACCAGGGGGTCACACCGCTTCGGATTGCATCTGGTGGCGCTGGATGGCAGTGTGGAAACGGTTACAGATACGCCGGTCAATGCCCGTTATTTGGGGCGATCAACCGCCGATCGTGTCGTGGCGGGTGGGACGCAGGCCCTCTTTGATGCCAGTATTGGCAAATACCACCAGGGCGAAGCACGGCTCGGCTGGCGGTTATTGCGCTCGGTGCAGGCGGGGATGCTGGGCTTGATGGATGCCGGGTTGACCCGTTTTGACTACGTGTGCCCCATCCGTGCCGCCGCCGCTGAGTTTTTAGCGCCACCACCAAGTACGGCTGCTCTCAAGCCCATCCAGTACCTCAGGGATGGCACCTATCTGGCCTGGCTCAAGGCGTCCGACAAAAGCCGGTTAAAAGCCGCCGGTTAAAGTACGCGTCATGACCTCCCACGTTGCCGATCCGGCAGCGCCGCATGCCGGTCAGTCGCGTCGCCTCATCACCAGCCTGCTTGATCCAGTCCGGTAGCCCGCTCTCGACCTCATGGAATGCTATCATGAACGCTGGGAAATTGAGATTACCATTGACGACGTGGATCCTCACCAGCGTTTACCCGACCACCCCTTCCGCTCGCGTAACCCCGTCGGTGTTATTCAGGAATTCTATGCCATGCTCATTGCCCACTATATCGTGCGCTACTTCATGTTCCACGCGGCCAGCCGGGTCGACCTTGACCCGGATCGTCTCAGCTTTACCTTTGCCCTGGATGTCGGGTGGGATGCCTTACCTCTGTTTCAGCTCTTGCCACCTGCCGACCATCCTCACTTACACCAGTGGCTACTCGCCTGGCTGCGTCAGGTCCAACTGCCACCCCGCCGCCTGCGCGGGAATCCCCGTGTCATTAAACGGCATATGAGTAAGTTTCCGCGTAAAAAACCGGAACACCTCAATCCACCTAAGCCCACGCTTGATTTTCGAGACTCTAGCGTCTTAACTTAACTGTATTGGATTTTAATCCAGGGTGTTGAAATGGCGTTCTGATGCGCCACACGCGACCGCTCTCAACCGTAAAACCCTATGGCGCATTTGGTTGGTATAACCCTACATCGCCTGACACGTTGGGTATCCCTACCCACGTCGCCGCTGTTCGTAGGGACGTGCAACGGCACGTCCGCTCGTTCAGAAGTCGCAGGCGAAAATCAGTCCAAAATCATAGCCCTGACCATCTCACCGACGGCAAAAAAGTCCGGTAGGGTATCAGCCCACAGGTGAGAGGAGTCAAGTTGAAAATCGGGCAGAAGGGCTGTGGTGTAAAGTGAGTTATCTGGATGGATGCTGGCATAACGACCCGTGTCGTCCTGCAAGCGGTGAAAATGGGCCTCATTGCGCAGCGGGTCAATCATCCAGTATTCCTTCACCCCGACCCGCTCATATTCCTCGAATTTGTCGCCATAATCGCGGCGCACACTTTCCGCGGACACGATTTCGATGCAAATGTCTGCCGGGCCATTCATGGCAATGTCGGTTAAGTGATTTGTCCGGTCAGCGGCGATAAATTGGATGTCCGGTTCACGGAACGACTCATCCAGCCGCATCACGAACGGCGCACTGCGGAGGGTCCCCACCGGACGCAGAGCCAGATACGCCTCAAGCAGCATCCGTAAATAGGTTGTCAGCGCGTCATGGCGCGAGGAAGCTGGAGCCATTTGAATCACTACCCCCTGTACCCACTCATGGAATTCGCCCGCAAAATCGCGCAGGTACGTTTCTTCATCGACATCGGTGGCGATAATTGTCCCGGCAGGCAGGTTGAGGGGTGCGGAAAAAACAAAGTTACGCATCATCAGTAGTCCATTACCGTTTGAGTTTAATTGTACCGGAAATATCCTGAAATTGTCTCATTAGACGAATGATACCGCTGTTCGACGCCCTCACCGGACAACACACGCAAAACACCCCAGCAGCGCAGCACCGCCAGACCACCCGCCATCAACATGCCGATAATCGAATGGATGAACAACGTACCTCGCAAAATCCCCGCCATGACATTTCCCTTTTTTCGGGACAATATAACGCGGGATTGGGCGGCGTATTTCAACCGCCAACTAAGCGTTGCGATGTCGTCGGATGAGCCATGGGGTGCAGCCTGATAATGCTGCACCCCATCCGATGAATGGATAAGTGGATTGCCAGTAGAGACCAGCAACATGCAGAAAACCGGCAACTTGACCTTTGTTACCTATTTGTTCCAAGCGACCATTTTGTAACTGTACACGAAATTGTGAATACCCAATGTCTCTTGCCCTTGCCGAAAAATAGTATGTTCTGGAATCTGGAGAAAATGCTGGGTCAGTTGTCGGATCTATTTTGTCTAAGATTAGCTTCAACTGGCTACCATCAGTACGCATTCGATAAAGTCTGCCATTATTCATAAAAACGACCCAGCACCCATCAGGCGACATCGCAATTCCGTAATCAGTTGACATATGTTCGCTAAGCCGTTCAAGTGCACTGCCATCAAAGTGCATACGATAGAGGTGTCTGCTTCCGGAACGTTCTGATGAAAAATAAATCCATTGTCCATGGGATGATAGAAATCCTATTCCATCCTCTGCCGGATGATTGGTCAGGTTTTCCATATCTGTACCATCAATCCGAACTCTGAAAATCTCGCTATTCCCTTCCCTATCTGTACGAAAAATTACCCACTGACCATCTGGCGATAATGCTCCAAACATGTCAACGCCGGAATTGGTGGTAAGGTTCAACTTGTCTGTTCCATCGGGTCGAATCTTATATATGCCGGAATTCCAACCTTCTTCTCCCGTATAATGATAACTATAAATGATCCACTCGCCATCTGGCGTCCATGTTTCACAGTAATCTGCTTCTGGACTGCTGGTAAGCTGTTGTGTATCGGAACCA
>JAKEEQ010000192.1 GCA_022616515.1 Chloroflexota bacterium
GCCCGACGGCAACAGCACGGTGATGAGCATTCTGGACATTGACGGTGATACGATTGTGCTGGACAACAACCATCCGCTGGCGGGCGAGGACCTCGTTTTTGACATCGAATTCGTTGAAATCGTCACCTGACCGAGTCCCCCTCTTACAAGGGGGCGTGGTACAATCTCCAAAAACAAGGGCTAACCAGACATGAAAAAACTCGCCATACTTGCTGTTTTCGTCATTACCATTGTGGCAACTTATGCACTTGCTCAGGACGGTGGTCGTGGCAATCCGGTTGCCGGGAATCGCCTCTTTTCGGATGACTTCGCGACGTTTGTCAATCGTTGGGAAACCATAGATGCACAGGATACCAGCGTGCAATATGATAATCAGGCACTGCATTTTGTCTTTAGCGGCGTGGAGCTTGAGGCCGTATCGCAGCCGTCCAATCCAATCGTGCTGCCGCGGTTTATCATGCAAACCGGCGTGGCCTATGCGGAAAACAGCGCCACCGATGGATTTGGTGGTATCGCATTTGGCTATCAAGATGCCGACAATTATTACGTTTACGGCATCCAGCCAACAGGGCATTATGAAGTTCGCCTGCGCATTGATGGCGAGTGGCAGGAGCCGCTGGTGCGCGGCTTTGTTGAAGAGCTGACGGAGCCTATCCAATTGGGTATTCAATATGATGCAGGGCGCTATGTGTTGTTCATCAATGAGGAACGTCTGGTGCCATTTTTTGACGATAACCTAGCATCCGGTGAATTCGGCCTGTATGCCAGCGCAGAGACGTCCGATACACACGTTATTTTTGATGATTTTGTGGTTTTTGACTTATTATATGAGGGCGAGGAACCTGAAGTCACCCCGACGATGGACAATCCTCCTACAGACACACCGTCTACACCAACCAGCACACCTCAGCCGACATCTACCGTAACGCCGGAGCCAACAATGATTCCTTCCAGCACACCCGATCCCGACGCACCGGCTCCAACCCCGGTTGCGACGATCGCACCACCACGCATTTAGTCAGGAGAGAAAATGTCGGAAACGACCAGCAAGCAAAGAAATTTCACCCGTGCCCAGAGTCTTCAACTGTCTGCGATGCAGTTTCTCTTCTTTTTCGCCGGACTGGCCTTCCTGATATTGGGGGGCGCACGTATCTTCCTGGAGACCAGCGGCGGGGCGGTTCAAGAAGCAGCCGGACAGGTCATTGGCCCTGAGTTCGTTACGATTCCAACCTTTATCGGCAGCATTTTCCTGGTGCTGCTTGGTTATGCGTTGTTCTGGGGCTGGGCGGCGCTTGGTGCAAAGGAGCCACCTGCCTGGCAAATTGGGCGTAATGGCCTGATTGGTTTCCTCGTCGCTATTACCCTCATGACCGCTTTTGTGGCAATTGAACGCCCCTCGTCGCGCGTTTCAGCTATTATTGGATGGATTGGGCTGGCAGGACTGGCGGCATTTTTGCTCTACCGCTTCAATGATCTTGATTTCCGATTGGCCCTCAGAGCCGAGCGGCTGCGTAAGCGCGAGATTCGTATCTTTACCGCGTTCAACATTATCGTTGTGCTGCTCATCTCCTCATTGACGGTGCTGGGGCTGGTGTATGCCATTTTGACAGACGTTATTGAACTGCCGGTGCAGGACCCCGAACCCAACGAACTGCTGTTTGTGACCAATTTCGATAACTTTAACGACGAATGGGAAATTTATCCCGGTCGCAATTCGGTTGAAATTCAGGAAGACGAAATCGGTAATCCACGCATTGTCATCACTGTAGACTCCGGTATTCGAAACGATGGTGTCTTCACATTCGTCAACCGCAAATTCGGCGATTTTGATTTGCGTGTGACCGCCACCCAACTTCAGAGTGCCCCCGATCACGACAATCGTTTTGGTGTGATTTTCCGGCATCGTGACAACGAGAACTATTACATCTTTGAAATCAGCGGCGATGGCTGGTATCGGCTTGTAAAGGTGAAAGAGGGAAAGGATGAAGATATAAGCGATTGGATTCCTACTACGGTGTTGTCTGACGATGTTGGTGCTGTCAACGAAACGCTCATTCGTCCGGGTCGTGAAAATACAATTGGTGAATCACTTGATGCGTCCAACGAAATTCGAATAGTTGGTAGAGATGACAAATTCTGGTTTTATGTAAATGGGCAGTTGCTGCCGCTGTGCCAGAAGGGTGACAATCTACGGAGCTTGTACGATGAGGATACCCACGAGTGTGTCAGCGATGAACTGGCTCCCTACTTTCAGGACAACGATTTTAAACAGGGGCGAATCGGGCTTTCGGCAGGCTACACACCAAGCAGTTCCACGCTCGACCCGGTTCAAATTGCCTTCGACAATCTGATTATTGTCGGTCCTGATGAGCCTGCACCAACGCTTGAACCGAGACAGGAACGGTAAATTTTTCCTGCAAGAGTGGCTTCCCTCCATCCCCCCTTCGCTAATGCGACTTCTCCCCATTTATGGAGAGAAAGGGACTTTACGGCTTGTCGGTGCAAGATGGTCGCTCGTCCGTGACCCTTGAGACGAACGCTCAATAAGGGAAACCGTTGATCTGCCGTCACGCAAAACTGTCCCCTCTTGAACCTATTCAATCGCCGGGATAGGCGTCTCTTCGACTTCTTCTCCGAGTTTGTGACGCATCCACTCAATGGCCTCGTCACGGTCAAAAAAGATGCGATGTTCGACATCTGGCTGGAGATGGACAACTTCGTTATTAACAAAGAACCTGACCATCATGGATAGCACCGACCGTGACAGCACAACTGCCACATATCCCTGATTAGATTCGACGTTTATTTCTTTGACTTTCTGGCGTATATACGGCGTTACCGTCGGCGAAATACTGGAAAAATCATGAATAAAGGCGATATCATTGGGGCGCTCCGCCGCAATAGCGGTGATAAAATCGGCCCAGGTATCCACCGCTTCGTTATCATCTGCTTCTGCGCGAAATACGACGATGGCCCCGTCGTCAAGCCATTCTACAAAAACACCCTGATTGTCCATTAGATAATTCCTGATAATTTATAAATCAACTGGAATATCGAACATATTTTCTGTTACATATTAACATCGTAATGGTAGATAGGCAAAGGCGCGGTTTCCAAGTCGACTTCCTGGTTTGCTTTCAATTGGTGAAAGGAAAACAGCTTATCTGTTTGTCAGCCGCGCCTCATTGTTTGTGTATGACGCTTGCTAAGCCATTGACCGAAAGAAATCAGCAAAGTCGACAGGGGGTATGAGCAGACGAATTGACTTCACTTTAACTGAGGAACAATGGGCGGCAATCGAGCAGGCGATGAACCACTCGCCACTGCCGGAAGTACGCCAACGGGCGACGGCAATACGCTTGCTACACGTGGGTCACCCGCCGCAGGACGTGGCACAGATGCTGGCGGTGGCTGCCGGTACGATCTGGAATTGGCACCGGCGGTACCGGGCAGGTCGGTTGAGCGCCTGAGCCAACCGCGCCACGAGCAGGCGTCCAGCCAAGGCGGGATGCTGAGTATGTGGCCGAAGTCGCGCGGGTCCGTGTCCAGCGCGAGCTAGAGTACGCCTTCTCCGTATGGACGATCAACCAGTTGGGTAAGCATCTGGCAAAACAAACCGGTATTTTGTTGAGCTATACCCGTTTTCGGGCCTTGCTCAGCAAGCATAATTATGTGTATCGCCAACCCAAACATGAGCGATTTGCAGGCCGAGACAGCCAGGGCGGCTGCCGAAGGGTTGCTTTAGTGGTTGAAAAAAGTCCCTCAGTGACGATACCCCTCATCCTCCTCTTTGTGGACGAAACGAACGTGAGCCTGCCCCCGGTCTTGCACCGCTGTTGGATGAAACGCGGTCAGCGTAAAACCATCCCGGCTCCGGGTACGCCCCAGTACATCCACAGCTTGGGTGTCTACTACTGGCGAGATGCCCACGGGTCGTGTCTGACCCGTGATCGCAAGCACAATGACAGTTTCATCGACTTTATCCAGTCCATCATGCACGGCCAATATCCGCATGGCAAAGTGGTCATGGTCCTGGACAACGTCTCCTATCACCGCAGTAAAGCCTCGCTGGCGGCCTTGAGTGTGTTTGAGGAGCGGCTGCATGTCGTGTGGTTACCCACCTATTGTCCCTTCCTTAACACCATTGAGCGCTTTTGGCTTCACCTCAAAACCCTGGCGGTGGCTAATCATTTACACCCTGGCACGGCAGCCCTGATCACCGCCCTTGAGGACACCATCTCTCACCACAATCAGCCTGACCATCTAGATCGCCTCGATTTCGCTAAACACTTTCCGCTGTCCGCTTAGTGCTTGTTAACTACAGATTTATTTCTGCGAGTAGGCAAACGATTGAAATACTAGGGCGTGTTTGCAAACTCAGTAAAAGTGCGTAAAATGCTTGCTTATGAGCTACAAACGACATGAATTGACGGATGAGCAATGGGAACAACTGGAACCGTTGCTGCCGCCCCAGAAAGCGAAAACCGGGCGGACAAATTTAGAGCACCGGATGGTCATCAACGGGATCATCTGGATATTGCGGACGGGTGCGCCCTGGCGTGATCTGCCCGAACGCTATGGGAAGTGGCAAACGGTAGCCAGTCGTTTCTATCGCAGGCAGAAAAGTGGGGTGTGGGATCGCGTTTTTGCCCAATTACAGCAGATGAAAGATGCGAGTGGACAACTGGACTGGGAAGGGCATGATGTCGATGGCAGTGTGATCCGTGCCCATCAACATGCAGCCGGGGCAAAAAAAGCAGTCCTGAAGCGGAGGGATTAGGGCGGAGTCAAGGCGGTTTTAGCACCAAAATCCATCTGCGGGCGGCGGTAATGTGATGACGTTGGTGCTGACACCGGGACAGCGACATGAGTTGAGCGTGGCGGAAAGCCTGGTTGAACAGGGTAGCGTCAAGCGTGCCGGACCCGGACAACCCAAACGCCGCCCGAAACGTCTCGTAGGGACAAAGGCTATAGCAGCCGCCAGTTTCGCCGCTTCCTTCGGCGGCGTGGTATCCGCTACACCATTCCGCGCAAAGCCAATGAAAAACGGGGAGGTTCATTTGACAAGCACATCTATCGCCAGCGCAATCGCGTTGAGCGTCTTATCAATCGACTCAAGCAATTTTGGCGCATCGCCACCCGCTATGAAAAACGGGCAGGCAACTATGCTGCCATGCTCACTATTGCCTCTATCCTGCTCTGGCTATAGTTGGCTAGGTTCTTTTTTCCCCGGACTTTTAGTCCTGTTGGTTAATTATAACTTCTAATTATATAACACATTTTCTAATATTGTGATTAATTTTTTGCTGTTTTACTGTGGTTATATTCAGCCTCTCGGCATTTTGAAAATGGGTGTGGATCGCTCAAAATATTTACACACCTTGCCTGGTTATCTTAACAGTGCCTCAACATATTGACACGGCGCATTGGCCTGGGTTAGAAATAAAGAGACCACCCATTGGCGGCCTCCGTAGAATGTTAGCAGTGATTGCGGAATTAGTCCGACAAATCGCTGACGTCTTCCTGTTCGACCTCAACGATGCCAAAATCTGCCAGCGTCTTGTGATGCTTCACGGGCGTAATGGTCTCCGCAACGATACCTGCTGTATCTTTGATATTCAGCTTATCAAACAGCAGGCTGAATTTTTCGTACAGCGAATCCATGAGCGCCGTGAGTGCCGCTTCATCCATATCCCACAGGTCTTGCTTGAATTCACCGATGGCACGTTTACGCTCTTTGTAATAGAACTGCTCTTCAGTCTGCGACCCCTGCTTGTGATTCGCGGAAATCCAGCCATACATACGCTCTCTCAGGTCCTTCGGAAATTGAGGATGGTCATACATGATGTTCTGGAAGCCCGTCGCGAGATGGATTTCAATAGCACGGGCTTCGGGGAATTTGTTGAAGGCATCTTCCGGCAAAGTGCTGGCCCCGTGCTGTACCGCGCCGCCCAGACCATATTTTCCCCGCGCCATATCACTCAACGTTTCGAGAGTTTCAAAATCGACGGCGACATCGGCAATAGAGCCATCTGGCAGCACGACGCCACCGTGACTGGTTCCCGTCTGGACGCTGATTTTGCTGATGCCAGCATAATCGCCCAGTTCGTCAAGTTCTTGTTCATAGCGTTCCATGAACGCCACCAGTTCTTCAGGCGTGGAGTTTTTCTCGCCCACTTCACCGATCTCGCCCCCCAGCGATGTCGTAATGCCATCCGGCTCGATGCCGCGAATGAAGGCCGTGATGTCGGCGCACAGTTCGGCATTGACCTGCTGCTGCTCTAACAGGGTTGGCTTGCTCAGGTCAACCAGTGTGCTGGTGTCGATGTCGATGTTATAAAAGCCAGCCTTGATAGCTTCTTCGGAAAGCTCTTTTACCTTTGCCACTTCGGCATCGGGGTCGTCGGCATAGCGGCTGGCGCTTACCTGAAAATGGTCACCCTGAATAAAAACCGGCCCCTGATGTCCGCTTTTGATTGCAGCAGCCAGAATGCTTGAAACGTATTCGGCGGGACGCTGGTCAGTGTAACCCATTTCGCTGCGGGCAATCTCAAAAATGAGTGCCCCGGCCTTGATGTCATGGGCGGCCCGCAGGGCTGTGGCGGCCTTATGATACGCCAGCGCTCGCATGTTCATCGCCGGGACCGTAAAATCGGTACGAACCTTGCCCGCGCCCCGCGTTATATACAATTCATGAATACTGCTTGCATAAATGCCCAGCTCAAGAGCTGCTTCCCAGATGAGCCAGCGGGCAACGGCTTTTTCATCATCCGCGCCAAATACGGCGGTGTAGATCAATGTATCAATAGCTGAATCGCGAAATTTAGCGGGATCATTGACGGACACTTTTTGATCCGCCACGCTCAACGTGCCGTCCAGCTTATTCAGTACAGAGTCAAGTGTAGCCATAGAATCATTTTTTCCTTACTGGTTGCTTTCCAATCCCCCAAATTTGCGGGGTAAGATGCACGAATATGCGAATGTATGCTACAGTTACAGGTGAATAATAACGTGCAATCAACGAATCCGAAAGGGAGCGCTGATGAGTGAGGATCTGTATCAGAAGATTGTCAGTCAACGGAATGGTCTGGCATGGCTGACAGGTAAGATGCCCGGATTTGCCGGGTACATGGAGATGACCAACCGGCGTACCGCAGACCGTATGATCCGCGATCATATTGCCCGGCAGTTCAGACAGCGGCACAGCCGTCTGACCACTATTGAGACCCAATTGGTTTCGAGCGGGGGCTTGATGCATATGGACGCCACCAAACGGGTCAAGACCAAACTGCAAACCCTCATTGACCGCATCACCACCGATGCCCCCGGTTACAGCGGCTTTTTCGCTGCCAACAGTATTGGGCCGGACGAACTTGAGGCAGTTTATGCTTTCGATGAGGCTATGTTGAGGTATACTGATGACTTAGACACAAAGTTGGATAACCTCGAAAATGCCCTCGGTGGTGATGTCGGTGGTGCAGTTCGGGAGTTAGAAACCCTCATTGATGAAGCAGATGATGCATACGACCTGCGTGATGATTTACTGGGCGGCATAGCTTAATTAAAGGAGACACTTGAATATGCCACGTATTATTGACATTGTTGAACATCCAAATGTAATGGATGATGAGCTTGTTTTTCGCGAGCCACAAACCGGCGCTGGCGACTTCCGGATGGGATCACAGTGCATTGTCCGCGAATCACAGGCGGCTGTATTTGTCTATCGGGGGCAGGTGGCTGATGCCCTCGGACCGGGAGCACACACGCTCAGCACTGCCAACCTACCTATCCTCAGCGGGTTGATTGGCCTGGCGACAGCGGGCCGCAATCCCTTCCCGGCAGAGGTCTTTTTTGTCAACATGAAAGACCTGCCACAGGTTCGCTGGGGCACGAACCCACCGATTACCATCTATATGGATCAAGGCATTGGCGTCATGCAGTTGATGACCAGCGGTGTAGTCGACATTGGTATTGCCGACCCGGTACGCTTTGTCAAACAGTACGGGATGGGCAAAGGTATGATGCGTCTCGATGACCTAAAAGAGCGCATCCAGACCCTACTGCTCGGTGAACTGACTGTCATCCTTAGTCAGCAAAAAATTCAGAACGAGCAGGAAGCCAATGCAATGTTAGGCCAGCTTGAGGGCGCATCGCTGGCCTTGCTCAATACCGGCTTCGAGTCGCTGGGTATGCGCATCAAAGCCTTTGAAGCCAAGCCCTTCCAGCGTAAGCAGCTCACCCGTGAAGAAGCGCTTAATCTGGTGGGTAACAAAGAAGATTTCTTCCGCATGGAACAATTCGATGTGGCCCGTACAGCAGCCGCCAACGAAGGATTGGGCGGTGGTCTTGCCAGTGCAGGCGTCGGCTTTGGCGTTGGTCAACAAATTGGTGCCCAGATGAATCCACAAAACGCTCAGATGCAGCAGCAACAAATGATGATGATGCAGATGATGCAGCAGATGATGGACAAAATGAATCAGGGTGGACAGCCCGCCCAGCAAGCACCGCAGCAAAGTGCATCCGCAGGTGGGACTGCCCAACCTCAGACAGTTGAAGAAGTTCAGGCCCTGATCGATGGCCTCGACGCCAAGCTGGTCTCCGGTGAAATCAGCGAAGCAATCTATAATCGCCTTGTAGAAAAATGGGAAGCCCGCTTGAACGAACTAAAGGGCGGCTCATAAGTCAGATAACAAGAACCCCGGCAGTTGTCGGGGTTCATAGGCATCAAGTTAAGACAAAAAGGGCAAAATCAGGGAGAATAGTTGTACTACGAACATTCAAGCTGAGGATGCCCTTTATGTGTACAAGCA
>JAKEEQ010000193.1 GCA_022616515.1 Chloroflexota bacterium
GTTCCATATGCCAGTCCCCATGCCCGACGGTGGTTTTCTCTTCTTTTTTGAGGACGGGGTGATTCCTTTTAACGGGCTGCGTGAGGATTTAGTGCGCCGGGACGATCTTAAAGCGGTGTATCGTCCGGCATTACTGCGCATCACTCAGGGCTGGTTGATTCCCGATGCGGATTGGGTACGAGTTACGTTTAATCCCGGCCCGAAGTTCATGGTCGAATACAATATTCTTGAGATGGAGTCCTTTGTGATTTCGGGGATTCATCGCTTGTTCGGGATGCCGGACATCGTTAATGATGATCCTTGCGCCAATGACAGCCGCCTGCTGCTGCAACTCGATAACGATAGTGAGTTCGGTTTGAACCTCGGTGTGGACGGGACCGTCTACTGGTGTATTGATGAAACCGCCCTGCGCGACTGGAAGTTTGAGCGGGCCACGTGCGTCATGCAGAGTTTGTAAAGCTCCCTAAATTTGCTCTGGTAAGCACTGCGGTAATCGCCCCTCGATATTATTATAGTGGGAAGCCAGATAATCCAACGAGCAATATCTTATGAACAAGAAAGTGAAATTGTATTTCTTCACCAATTCGAGTATACCTCAACACGAGGAGGAACTTTCGGAGCTGCTCAGTGAAGGCTGGCAGATTGAGGCTTTCACGGGGCGTCCGAGTGAGCGTAAGCGCCATAGTGCGGATGAGCAGCCGGTATTCTATGGCAGCGTGATCTTATCAAGGGAGGAAAATGACGTTTAATGAGACATGTCATTGCTGTTTATCACTGTGATGATGACATACAAGGCCCCATCGAAAAACCTGTTTCATCGCTAAGGGACATTGCTGACTTTGTATTCAAGGAGACGCAGCGCAGTATCCTCGAAGACACAGACCTTTTTGCAATTGAAGAATGGACATCCGGTGATACGTCGTTTCACGTGTATTTTGTGGTGATGGACCGTGAGTGGTTCGAGTTTCATGTAGAGGACATTGTTATGCTGGTGTCGCAAGACTTCAATGTTCCGGTTGAGAGACTGGCAAGCATCACGCCGCTGTTGGAATAGAAGGTAAAAAATGTAAATACACGACAGCGATAAAGCGAGAGGATGTTACGTTTTAAATGGGTGTGTTAAGCGTAGTAGAAAACGATTAAGAAATCACCCAGTCTCAAAGAAGCTTCATTGCCAAGAAGATAATCTTGATAAACAGCCAAGCGCTCTTTGTTAAGAAAAGTCCCGTTGGAACTGCCGAGATCGTTGATGATATATTCATCTTCAACACGGCGGATTCTGGCGTGCTGCCTCGAAACGCCCAGCGAATAGGCGTGGTATGGGCTTAAATCCAGCAGAACAGAATCTTGATCGCGCAGAACAGCGTTGCGACCTAATGTAATTGGTCGATGATATCCCATTTTAAATATTTCGCCGCTGTTGACCAGTTGCAACGCTACTTCACCTTCTTCAAGTTCCAGACCGATGTCCGGCATCGACATCTGATCATATAACCCGCTGCGGTGATGAATTTTGGTTGTCCCGACCAGTGTGGCGAGATTTTCGTCCTCAATCCAATAGCCGCAGTTCTCACAGAGTTGATTGGCCCGCGTGTTTTCTGCCCCACAGCGCGGACAGGCATGGGTTTGAATATCCATTTTGGCACTACTCCATCCAGAATTTATTTTATAGTCCAGGGCACACCCCAGATAATTGTACCAACCTCTACATAAAGGCACAATTTCTGCAAGCTGGTTGTAGATTGGAGGCACACAACCATGTTAGATGCTTGCTAGGAATAGCATTTAGCGCCTACCCCTCCTCAGGTCTCGCTGTTGCGGAGGCTTCTCCTTCGTTACCATTGCCCCATGGGCATCCCAGATTGAGAATGGGGCCGGGTACAAATGGGCAGGCGTCCAGCAGGTCAATAACACCATCACCATCACTATCGAGAATAGATGTTGGCAGAGGTGCATCTAACGTAGGTGTCGGCGGTACGAGCGTCGGTGGCACCGACGACGGCGGCACCGGGGTGGGCGACGGCGGAATCCTTGTTGGTGTCGGGGTTGGTGGACGTTGCGTGAACGTCGGTGGTACTGAGGGTGGAGCTGATGTACTGGTCGGCTGTTTTGTATTTGTGGCTGTCGGCAGGATAATGACTGTTGGTATAGAGAGCGTCGCAGTCGGCAGCGGCAGGGTATTCATGGTCGGCGTCAATACCGATGGCAGAGTGCGCGTCGCCGTTGCCGGGCGGTGGGTATTAGTTGGACTAACTGCCATCGTTTTGCTGGGTGTCAGGGTTCTGGTAGCCGTTGCGCGGCGCGTACTGGTTGGCTGTGGATCGTTATCACTCGCTGCGGTGGGCTGGTTTGTGGATGATGTTTCCACCAGAGTATCCTCCGCACCCTCACCGTCCGGCAGCAGTGGCCCCAGACATTCGACATTACGCTGATTGAAGATATTGACCAGATCATTATGAAGTTCCACTGCTTCGGCAACCGTAATCGCACGGGGATTGTCAACCAGTTCTTCTTCTTCAAAATCAATCTGAATCAGGGAATAGCCCGGTAGGACTAACTCTTCATTGCGTTCGAGGGTAAAGGTGCAGCCGTCACCGGAATAACAGGCAAATTCGACGATAGTCTCTTCTATATACCGCGCCTGCATACACTCGCCGCGTGAAGAAAACTCTATGTCGCTCGAATGGGCTATCGTAACACCTTGCAGTGCATATTGCCCGGTTTGAATGAATACACGGCTGTTGTTTTCAATAAAAAAATCTAATAAGGTTTCTTCATAACGATCAAATTCAAGCTCTGATTCAGGCCACTGGCTAATTTCAGCAGAATCGTTGTTGTCGACACCGCCGTCAATGAAGGCCAGTAAGTATTCTTCCTCAGTCGTTGTTAGAATGTCACCTTCCTTAATGCTGAAGCCACCGTCTGGCAGGCTCCGGCTATTAGCATCCAGCAGCTTGCCAAAACCAACTTCATTGGCAACTGGCGTCGGACGTATCGTTGGAGATGGTGTAGGTGTTGGCGTATCCGATGGTGTCAAAGTTGGCGTGTCACTTGGCGTGTTGGTATCGGTCGCAGTCGGTGGCGGAGTATCGGTTGGTGGCGGGCTGTCTGTGAGAGTATCGGTTGGTGGCACAGCATTGGTGGCAGTTCCTGTTTGCTGGAAGGCGACGAGGGCCTGCGCGGTCCGCGTTTCGTTGTCATCACCACCGGTGCCATTGTCATCATCACCCCCCGAAAGGAGAAAGGTAGCCCCTATCGCCATGATGATGAGCAGCCCTACAGCCCATAGACCGTAGCGGCGTAAACCTGACCGTGCCCGGACCTCCTGATCTCCCGTACCAACCGTTGACGCCAGACTTTCGCTGGGTCCAGGCGACACGTTGGCAAACTGCCGGGTGCTTAATCCACCATCTATCCCGGTTGCCTGAACCATGTCATGCACCATTTCACCAGCCGTCTGGTAGCGTGCTTCAGGCCGCTTTGCCAGTGCCGTCCATACCACCGTTTCCATCGCTGGCGGAATATCGGGATTGTAGTTTAAAACAGAGGGGACAGGGTCATGGACATGTTTAAAGGCGATACCAATCGGCGTCTCGGCGGAAAAGGGTGAGACACCCGCCAGAATCTCGTATAAGATGACGCCCAGCGCGTAAATATCGGCACGGCCATCCACACGCTTTTCTGTAACCTGCTCCGGGGCCATATAGCCGGGGGTGCCGATTGCCACGCCCGTCGTTGTCAGGCTCATGCCACCCTCGACCATCCGGGCAATGCCGAAATCGGTCAAAAAAGCGTTGCCTGCACCGTCCACCATGATGTTGGATGGTTTTATGTCGCGATGCACGACACCCTGACTGTGAGAGTAATCGAGGGCAGCCCCGATCTGCGCGAAAATGTGGATGACCCGGTCAAGAGTGAGCGACTGGCCTTTCATCAACTCTTCGAGTGTGCCTGCCGCGAGATAACGCATCACAATATAGGGCGGGTCATGTTCGCCATCGAAGTCATAAACGGGCAGGATATGGGCGTGTTCAAGCCGGGCAACGAGACGCGCTTCACGAGTGAAACGATCTAATCCGTTTTTGTCCAGCTTGACAGCGTTGTGGATAACCTTGATGGCAACAAAGCGGTCCATGCTTTTTTGATAAGCACGGTACACCGTTGCCATGCCCCCATGACCGAGTTCATCTAGAATCTCGTAAGGGCCGAGCTTCTGTCCTATCATATCATCCCTGCACCAGTGATTGAATGCGAATATTTCAACTATAACACATTCTTGTGTTACACACTTCTACGGCTGGTGGTGAATTCACACTTTCACAAAATCTGTACAGAAACGGTTTTCAAACTCAAGATGATAGGGTGATGCGAACCGGGATTCCCTGCGCTGCCAGATGAGATTTCACATCATGCACACGGAGTTCCTTGAAGTGAAATAGACTCGCCGCCAGCACCGCTTCCGCCCCACCTTCAAGTATAGCCTCCGAAAAATCTTCAAGTTTACCCGCACCCCCGGAGGCAATCACCGGGATGTTGACCGCATCCGTAATGGCTCTGGTGAGCGGGATGTCATAGCCCGCTTTCGTGCCATCGCGGTCCATACTGGTCAGCAGAAATTCGCCTGCGCCGCGTTGTTCGGCTTCCAACGCCCATTCAACCGCATTCAGCCCGGTTGGTTTGCGTCCGCCGGAAACGTACACCTCAAAAAAATCGCCGTTCCAGCGGGCGTCGATGGCGACAATAATGCACTGTACGCCGAATTTTTCGGCACCGTCGCTGATGATATGAGGATTATGGACGGCGGCACTGTTGACGGCGACGCGATCTGCCCCGGCCAGCAGGGTTGCCCGCATATCCTCCACGCTGCGGATGCCACCACCCACGCCGAAGGGGATGAAAAGGTTGTCGGCCACATTACGCACCATATCGAGGGTAGTATCGCGGCCTTCGTGGGTTGCGGTGATGTCCAGAAAGATCAGTTCATCAGCGCCTTCTTGGTCGTAGATGATGGCCTGGTCGACCGGATCGCCTGCATCGCGCAGGTTAACAAAGTTAATGCCCTTGACGACGCGCCCTCCGGTGACATCCAAGCAGGGGATGACTCGCTTTGCCAGCATGTGAATGCTCCTGTTGTCCGCTGCGGCGGCATATAGTCCCAGCCCCTCCGTCCTGCGGACACCTCCCCCGCCCTGCGGAGGAGGGACAACAGTTCGCCATATCAATAGCTCACCAGAACGTCATCAATAACGGCAATATTCCGTTTCACCATGAAGTCCCTCTCCACATTTGCGGGGAGGGATTTAGGGAGGGGTGTTTGATCCCACCAATGTTTTCCTTATCCTAACCACGCTCATCCCATTGAGCGAGGGGCAAAATGACCAAATGTAGATGGTAGTTGCGTCGCTGCGGTAAGATGGTAACCTGAATTCATCACATCATCACACGGACTTATGATTACACAGCTCACCGACTCGATTATTTTCTTCCAGCGGACATTTCCCAGCGCCAATATGACCCTCATACGCGGCGCGGAGCCTATCCTCATTGATACAGGTTTCGGCAGCGATTTTCCCGCAACGGAATCCCTCCTGACCGAAGCGGGTATCCCACCGCAAAATGTGGGCCTTGTCGTCAATACGCACTATCACAGTGATCATGTTGGCGGCAATCACCGGCTGCAAACGCAGCATGGCAAGCCCATCGCAGCAGTTTACAGCGAAGCGGCTTTGATCAATAACCGCGATCCGCTGTCGTGCAGTGCCGAATGGCTGCGCCAGCCCATCGAACCGTACTCCGTTGACCGGATGCTGCACGGCGGTGATGAATTGTCATCCGGTACAGTAGCGCTGGAAGTGCTGCATACACCGGGACATACTCTGGGACACCTCAGTTTTTATGTGTCCGACCAGCAAATCTTGATTCTGGGTGATGTGGTGCATGCTGATGATGTGTCGTGGATCAATAATTTTCGGGAGGGGGCCGGTGCGCTGGAACGCATGATGGAAACGCTGGGAAATTTGCTGAACATCCCGGCAAAGCTGGCGGTATCGGGTCACGGCCCGGTCCACCAGCAGCCGCATGAGGCCATACGTAGAGCGTTGGATCGCTACGAACGCTGGCGCAAATCGCCGGAAAGGGTGGCGTGGCATGCCATGAAGCGCATTTACTCCTATGCCCTGATGCTGCAAGATGGCATTCCGCGTGAAGATGTGCCGACTTATCTGAGTGAATGCCCCTGGTTCATTGATTACGCCCGCTCCTATTTCCAGAGCAGCGCGGCGGATTTTGTGCAGCCGTTCGTTGATGAGATGCTGCGGAGCGGGGCAGCCGCTTGGGTGGATGGCAAATTGAAGGCGTTGACAGCCTATAATCGCGTACCCGACGATTGGTTCCCGGCGCGGACCATGCCGCGAAATTGGTGATGCGGAGGCGTCTGACTAATCCATATGCAGCAGGAGGGTCGCCTCATTGATGGCGTTGCGCAGGCTGGAACTAATCTCCAGTGAGTCAATATCCGCCCATTTCCAGCCCGCTGGCAGATGTGTCAGGGGCTGCTCGGTATACACCACGTAGATGAACCCCTTTTCGATACCACCATCACTGCTGACGGTATGCACGACCTGTGGCGGCTCGAAGCTGTCATCCACCTTGCGATGCATGGCATCAGCCCGCCCCGGCACAATCTTCGCGCCCAGCATTTTTTGCAGTTTATCGCGTATCGCGTCGTAGGGGAGATTTTTCGCGTTGTCGGGAATGGAAATTTCGGGGAATTTGCCGTCTTTGACCAGCACCTTACCGTTCTGGACTACCACGCCGGTGATCGTCTGGTGGATGTCGTCGGGGTCGAAACCGAGTGCGCTGACGTTGTTTTCGACACTCGCCTTTTCCGCCGCGATAATCTCAAGGACCCGCTTGACGGCCTCGTCAAGCTTGCCATCGCGATTGACCACCACATAATCGTACTGATCTTTAAACTCCACCTCGAAGTCGGCCCGGCGCAGACGTGCAGCTAAGTGTTCCTCGCCATCAAAATCGGAGCGCTTGCGAAGGCGATTTTCGAGGGTTTGTGTATCCGGCACATCTACAAAAATGAGCACAAGATGGTCGCCAAATTCCTGCTTGAGCTGCATGGCCCCCAGCACATCGACATCGGCTACCATCGTCTTGCCAGCGCGGATGCCTTCTTGAATAGTGGCACGCGGCACGCCATAAATGCCCTTGTCATGGATAATCTGCCATTCGATAAGCTGTTTGTCCCGGATACGCTGGTGAAATTCATCTTCACTGATAAATTCGTGCTCACGACCCTGTCTTTCGTTATCGCGCATGGGGCGCGTCGTGGCGGTCGGCAATTGCTCTGCTTCGGGCAGGCGTTCCATCACGGCCTGCATTATCGCGTTTTTACCAGCACCTGACGGTCCTGAAAAGACGAACAGTAAACCATTTGCCATGTGCGCGAGTCTCCATAAGGGTAATTGTGGCTTAAAGCAATTTTAACAAAGTTAGGGCTTAAATGTGATTCAAATTTGGTTAAAATCAAGAGGATTTGTCAAGAAAATACAACAAGGTATGTCATATGCTGCTAGCCCTCCCCAACAGCGCCCACGACTTCATGAAACTCTCGTGGGCGCAAATAGAACCCTTTTTTCAGACACTGGCGGATGCGCCATTGCATGAAGATACCAAATATGAATGGATTGCCGCATGGTCGCGTTTATCGGAACTCTATGCCGAATCCTATAAGCGCCTCTACATCGCGACAACCGTCGATACGACCGATGCCGACGCCGAAAAGCGCCTCTACGACTTCCTCGACAACATCCAGCCCAACGCCATGAAAGCTGAGAATGAACTTCAAAAGAAATTAGTAGAGAGCGGCGTGGAGGTTGAGGATTTTGAAGTCCCGCTGCGCCATATTCGCACCGATATTGCGCTTTTCCGCGCAGAAAACCTGCCCATTTTTATCGAACTGGACAAACTCTCCAACGAATATGACAAAATCATCGCCGCCCAGACTGTCATGTGGGAGGGCAAAGAACATACGTTGACTGAGTTAGGTGCAGTGCTGGAAGAACCAGATCGGGAGAAGCGCAAACATGCCTGGACCTTGATGGTGGATCGCACGCTGCAAGACCGGGAGCAGCTTAACGAATTGTGGCAGAAGCTGCTGGAGCGGCGCATTCAGGTGGCGAAAAACGCCGGATTTGACAGTTACCGCGACTATACGTGGCAGCGCATGGGCCGCTTCGATTACACCCCGGAGGACTGCACCACCTTTCAGAACGCCATTGAGGAAGTCGTCGTGCCTGCCGCGCAGAAAATTGTGAAGCGGCGGCTGGCGAAAATGGGCGCTGATACCTTTCGCCCGTGCGACCAATATGCGGACCCGTTGGGACGGCCTGCGCTCAAAGCATTCAGTGAGGTGCAGGACCTTGAATCCAAAACATCCAGCATTTTTCACCATATTGACCCGGTGCTGGGCGATTATTTCGATGCAATGCGGGCGGATGGGCTACTAGACCTTGATAACCGTAAGGGCAAAGCTCCCGGCGGTTACTGCGAGAGCTATGACGCGATCCGCAAGCCGTTCATTTTCATGAACGCCATTGGTATTCACGAGGATGTACAGACCATGCTGCATGAGGGTGGGCACGCCTTTCACGTTTATGAAAGTGCACCGCTGCCCTATTTTCAGCAGATGGGTGCGCCCATGGAATTTTGTGAGGTGGCGTCAACGGCTATGGAGTTTCTGGGTGGTCCCTACCTGACCGAATTTTATGATACGCTAACGGTGAGCCGTGTCCGGACTGATTTTCTCGAAGGGGCACTGATGTTCTGGGCTTACATGGCGGTAGTGGATGCCTTCCAGCACTGGGTTTACGCTAATTCCGATGATGCCATGAATCCGGCAAATTGTGATGCGAAGTGGCAGGAACTGGAGCGCTGCTTCCGCCCGTTTTACGACTGGTCCGGGTATGAAGAGGCCGAAGCTACCGGCTGGCATCGCAAGCTGCATATCTTCCAGATACCGTTTTATTACGTGGAATATGGGCTGGCGCAGTTGGGCGCGGTGCAGGTTTGGAGGAATGCGCTTTCCAATCAGGCACAGGCGGTAGCAGATTATCGCAGGGCGGCGTGTTCCTTTCGCTTCTTTATCTCCCAAAGGAATAAATTGACTGAACTCGTCCGCATTATCAGGAATAAGCCAAGTGTGGCGTTCATCTGGTTCGATTTTTTCCCACTGTACGTTCCCTATTCGCATGTTTTCGTCAAGAAACGCAAGTTTTTCTTCTTTGCGCCACATCTCAGGCACACGATGATACAAGAGCTTACTTTTCTTATGTGCCTCAGAACGGATGGCAATCGTTATTCCAACGCCAACTTGAATACCAAAAACATTATGAGATGTTCCGCTGATTTTCGGATTTTCTCGAACGTTACCATGTAAATCGAGGTGATATATTTGCGTGAAATCCTGCAACAAATGTTTGCGCATACCATCAAACGTTAACTGATTGGCAAAGCTGTTGTTGGTAACATAACAGACTATCCCGTCACGGCCTTGTAAACGATCTACAGCCCAACGAAAAAACCGGACTTACATGTCATAAAGGGCTATCTTGTTGGTTGCCTTTGAGTCAGCAACAAATGTCGCTTCAATTCGGTCATCGACACCTGGATTGATGTCGCTTTTTCCGGCTCTATAACTGCGATTGCGGTTATTATCATTCTCGTTAAGTTGCCCCACATTGTAGGGCGGGTTGCCGATGATGACGTTAATCGGGGCTTCCTCTTGTCTTCTGATGCGCTCCGTGTTTTCCTCCACAAACAGCTTCATCTCCATTTGCGGCTTCTCTTTGAGGTCCAGCGTATCGACCAGCGCAATGCCCTCAAACGGCGCATATTTGCCCGTCAGGTCGTAATATTCATGCTCGATGTTCAGCGAGGCGATGTAATA
>JAKEEQ010000194.1 GCA_022616515.1 Chloroflexota bacterium
AAACTACCCCTATTGGATGCGCAAAAATAGCTCAGGAAAGTGTAAAAAAAGCTTATCCCCCACAGGTTAAGGATGCCATGAGACGCTCAGATATTACGTTCTCCACCTCAGAAATTTTCATCCTCATCTGCCTGTTCGTCCTGATTGGCCTGTGATGGGGGAACAGGTCTGCGCGGCATTTCAAGGACCTCCAACGGCAGCGATGCCTTGACATCGTTATCAATGAGAATAGAAAAGTCATAGAGACCCGGCTCCGGGAATTCAATGTTGTTCAAACGCACAACATGATTAATCTCGGCCCGGTTAACGTTCTTGAGAGTCGGAATTTGCAGATTCGCATTAACATTGACCAGATGCCGGATGGCGTCCATATCTATCAGGCGAATACCCAATTTAAACTTGCGCCCATATTCGGCAGGGGTGGCGCGTAGCTGCACTACCAGAAACATCTGAGGATGTTTTCCGGGGAACTGGCTCATGTACAACCGGCTGAAAATCCCCATGATGTTCAACTTGTTGTCTTTGGAGACACTTGCATAATCGGCACTGACAAGCAGCGATACATCCATTTTAAAAGGTCACTTTCTGTATATGGTCACTTGAACAATAATAGCAGACGCTTTCCCTATTTTGTGCTAACATCAACACCGTTTTACTCACCTTGATCAGGAAGAATACATGCGAGTCGTCACCAACGCAGCCTTGATTCAGCGCAACCGTACAATTGCACAGGCAAGTTTTTTCTTCAGTATTATCGTTCTCGCTGCGTCTTTTTATTTCAGCGTCCAGTATGGCAACGCACAAAATGGATATATCTTCAATTGTCTGGTAGTACCGGCATTATTCAGCGCAATGCTCTTTGCGGTGCGCACCTCAAATAAATGGATTCGTGAACCTGTCGCGTGGAACGCGCTACCTGAAGGTTTAAAAGGTATCAGCAGCGACGCTGTGTTATATCAATACGTACTGCCCGCCGAGCATGTGTTAGTCGCGCCTCAGGGTGTTTTTGCCCTCGTCCCGCTTTTTCATGATCGTCCACTGGTGGTCCAAGACAATAAATTCCGCATTCCGGGTGGCTCATTTGGGACCATCTTTACCTTTATGCGTCAGGAGCAACTTGGCAACCCTGTCGCACGGGCTACCGAAGCAGCAGAGGCGGTACAGGAGGCGCTGGATGAACATTTTCCCGACAACAATGTCCATGTCCAACCCATCATCGTGTTTACACATCCCAACACACGGGTAGAGTTGGACGGTGAACAGGAAGTGCCAGTCGTTTTTGCCTTAAGCAAACAAAATCCCTCACTGAAGGATTATGTTAAGTCTCACGAAACAGTAGAGGGCGGCACACTGACAGCCGAGCAAATCGACGAACTGGACGACATCTACATTTATGAATAGAGCACTGCTGCCGCCTCGATTTTTGCTCAGGCTTGCATCAATGCTTCAAGGCGTTTTAAGTCGCCATCCATTTCGGCGCTTAAATAGCCATTGAGAACAATGTCCGGTACGAAGGCGATGATCGGGCTGAGATCAAGGCGAATCGTGTAATTTACAAGCGTCCCCATCGTGCGGTTGCGTGTTTCTGCTTGCAGGACCCAGTGAATTTCAAGTGGAAAGGGTTCCTGTGTTTGAAACGACAGGTTCTGGTTGTAATTACCGCTAACGACTCCCTCGGTATGGAAAATTTTACCGCCCGGCAAATCCACGACAGCCTTCACTTTACCGCGAATATCATCGCGCTCCAGCACCGTCAGCGAGTCAACACGTTTGACTATGGCGGTGAACTTTTCAACATCGGTCAACACCGCATAGATCAGATCTACACTGTAGGGCAGCCATTGAGTGCGTTCAATTTCTTGCATGTGATGCGCTCCTTTCTCCTTCGCACCAACCATTATAAATCTCGATTGCTAATGAAAGTAGAGAAAATTTGAGTACGGTAATCACTGAGTTGAGTAAGGGTTAGCGTATAGTTGGCGTCATGTAGTTGTAAGCAAACTCATCTATCCTGATAACATGTGTCGTTATGTCAATTGAAAAGTAAAGGTATGCGCACTACACGCAAACAACACGCAAGTTTCGACCTCCAACGCCTCATCCGCCAGTACCTCCCACCATTACCCAGAAAACGCTCAACATGGCTGTTGCTGGGTGGAGGCAGCCTGATCTTTTTCGTCTCGATCTGTGCCGTCATCACATTGGGTGTTGGTATTCTGTGGGCCAGCGGCAGCATTTTGCCCGGTGTAAGGGCTGGTGGGGTTGACGTTGGGGGCAAGTCGGTTGATGAAGCCGCTGTTGCGATTGAGACACACTGGCAGCAGAACGGCATCATCCTTGACGACGAGGGTCGCCAGTGGTCGATTTCGCCCGCTGATCTGGGTATCGTCATCGACTCGACGGCAACAGCACAGGCGGCTAACGATTATGGTCGCTCCAGCGGCAATATTTTTAGCGCGATTTTCGGTGCGAAGGTTGCCCCGGTACTGAACGTCAATCTTGAGCAGACCTACGCCAAGCTCAGCGAGTTAACGGTACAGATTGACCTGCCAGCCCGCAATGCTGGCGTGGCACTGGTGAATGGTGGCGTCGTGCCGACCCCGGCTGAGAATGGTCGTGTTCTGGATATTGATGCTACCGTGCAGCAGCTTCAGGCCAATGCTGGCAAGATACTGGCTGACGGTAAGCTCGAACTCGTCATGGTTCCCATCGCACCAACGGTTACCGATTCGACGCCGATGGTCAATCAAGCCGCGCAATTGCTGGCGAATCCGTTGACCATTCAAGCCTATGACCCGGTTGAGGATGAATCGATCAACTGGTCGCTCAGTCCAGTGGAATGGAGCGGTTGGTTGACAGCGGTCTCAGACAGTTCACAGCCGACAGGTCTGGCCCTGTCACTGGACACGACGCTACTGCGTAATTTCCTGAATGAGCGAGACAGTGAACTCGGTGCCAGTGACCGCTATCTTAAAGTCGATGAAGCCCTTGCTGACATACAATCTGCTTTTTCGCAGAACACGACGACTTCGGTGGTGCGTGTATTCCACGGCCCGATACATCATACTGTTCTGCCCGGACAGACGATTTCAAGCATCGCCTACGATTACGGCATTCCATTTCCGTGGATTCAGCAAGCCAATCCCGGCATCAGTGAGAGTTTGAGCGTTGGACAAACCCTTACCATTCCGTCCAAAGACGAGATGATCCCACTGCCTGTTATTCCTAACAAGCGCATCGTGGTCAGCATCAGCCAGCAGAAAATGTGGGCTTACGAAAATGGCGGCGTGAAGTGGGAATGGCCGGTCAGTACAGGTATCGCTTCCAGCCCAACATGGCCCGGCATTTTCCAGATACAGTCCCATGACGGGACGGCCTATGCTGGCAACTGGAATTTGTGGATGCCGAGCTTTATGGGTGTATATCGTCCGGTGCCGACATCGGAGTTCATGAACGGCTTTCATGGATTTCCATCGCGCAATGGCAGCCAATTGTTATGGACGAGTAATCTGGGTTCGCCAGTTACCTACGGCTGTATCCTGCTAAGCAGTGACAACGCCAGCCAACTCTACGATTGGGCCGAAGAAGGTGTTGTGGTGGAGATTCAACGATAGCCGCTGCTTAACATTGATTTTCAAGGGCGGACACAACGACATCCGCCCTTTTTTGTTGAACATCTCCCACCAAATGTTTTAGCGGATTTGGTAAAATACTTCTCGTCTGCTATAAAATAAGGCGGTTCTAATGGTAGATGTACAGGTAGGGGATATAGTTGAATTGAAGAAAGGGCATCCGTGTGGCACCAATCGCTGGCGAGTGTACCGGATTGGAGCTGACATCGGATTACGCTGTACGGGCTGTGATCGTATGCAAATGATACCCAGAGCCAAATTTAACAAAGCGTTCAAACGGAAGTTACATGAGTAAACAACAGTCTGTTCTATTTTTGATGTCAGATACCGGCGGAGGACATCGTGCCGCTGCTGAAGCCATTCGAGCCGCAATGGAAGACCTGTATCCGCTGCGTTACCGCTACCAACTGGTGGATGTATTTAAGGATTACACGCCATTCCCCTTCAATCAGATGCCGGATTTTTACCCGGTCTGGGTAAATAACAGCAAACTCTCGTGGCATCTGGGTTATCAAATGTCCAACACCCGCAACCGCTCGAAGCTTATTCTTGATTCTTTCCAATTAAGCTGGCGGCGTGGCTTTGTTCGCCTATTCGAGGAAAATCAAACCGACATCGTTATCAGTGTACACCCGCTGTTTAATCGCCCTGCCGTCAAAATTCTGAACGATATTCAACAATCACGCCCGCCGTTCATGACGGTTGTGACCGATCTGGTTTCGACACATGCCTTCTGGTATGAAAGCCGGGCCGATGTTTGCCTCGTGCCAACCTTTCACGCCTACGAGCGCGGGCTGAAGTATGGGATGCCCGCCAAGAAGATGAAAATCACCGGGCTGCCCATCCATCCCGCTTTCGTGAATGGGCTGGTGGAGAAACAAATCGCCCGGCAGGAGTTGGGGTGGGACAGGAACAAACTCACTGTGATGATGGTCAGTGGTGGGCAGGGCATTGGCCCGGTATATGAAACCGCCCGCGCCATTAACGCAAAGAATTTGAATGTTCATCTGGTTGTTGTCACCGGCAGCAACACCGCTCTCAAACAACAATTGGATGCGCAGTCGTGGAACCAAACCACGACGATTTACCCGTTCCGCACCGATATGGCCCGCTTGATGGCGGCTGCCGATATTCTGGTTACTAAGGCCGGACCAGCCAGCATCTGTGAAGCCTGTGTTGCCGGGCTGCCGATGATCATCAGCGACTATATTCCCGGTCAGGAAGATGGCAACGTGCGTCACATTGTCGAAAATCACGCTGGCATATATGCGCCGTCACCGGAGCGTGTTGCCGACGCGCTCGAAGAATGGGTCAATGAACCCTCCTCAGTCCGTAACACATATGCTAAGGCGGCAGCAGCATTGGGGCGTCCTGAAGCCGCCTGGACGATTGGCACTGAAATTCATAATCTGCTTAATGCAAGTTCCCGCCCGGTGGGAAAAGTAACTGAGTCAACCCTGTTTCACTATTCAAGCTATTAGGATACCTATCATGCGCTTCAGAACGGGATTGGTTGTCATATTCATTGTGCTGCTGGTCATTTTTCTGGTTCAAAACGACCAGCCTTACCCGATCAACTTTTTGTTTTTTGACTGGGAAATGGCTGGCTCGATTTTCATACTGGCGAATGCCCTCTTAAGCTTTGCGATTGGCTTTCTGGTGGGCCGGGTGAGGAGTGGCGAGGTCCGAGAAAGACGCAAGCCAAACAAGGAGACGATTGAGGGGAGCAACGTGTGACTCCTGATTTTCTGGTTGGCGACAGGGACGCTACCGATTGGCATTCCGCCCGTCGCCGGATTATCCAGAACTCAGCAGCCATAACCCCGCTTCGAACATCGAAATTGAAAGTGGCTGATTAAAGGGGGCGACCTCACCAGCCCCCAAAAATCACGAACGGCTCGCTTCGAGATAATCGGTGTAGCCGCCTCGATAATGGTTCAGCCCGCCATCTTTCAACTCAAGTACCTCATCGACCGTCTGGTCCAGAAAATACCGGTCATGTGAGATTATCAACAGTGCGCCCTCAAACCCATCAAGCGCCTCTTCCAGTGCTTCCGCCGAGCGAATATCAAGATTGTTGGTCGGCTCATCCAGCAGTAGCAGATTCGGCTCTTGCAGCATTAACCGTGCCAGTTGCAGGCGGCTGCGTTCTCCGCCGCTCAGGGTACGGATGGGCTGGCGTGTCTGGTCATAACTGAACAGCAGCTTAATCAAGAACGCCACCGCATCCGGTTCACTGTAGCGAACAGTATCACGGATAAACTCAATCGGCGTGCGGTCATAATAGGGCAGCAGTGTTTGATGCTCCTGCGCATAGTAACCGATTTTGACGCTGGGACCGACAATAATCTCCCCATCCACCGCCTGCATTTCTCCAAGCAGCAAATTGAACAACACCGATTTTCCGGCACCATTTGGTCCAACCAATCCTACGCGCTGCCCGTAGCGCAGGATGAAATTGAGGTCCAGAAACAGCAGGTCATTATCAAAGCCCATCGTCAGGTTACACACCTCAAGGATTTTATTGCTGCCACGCCAACCATTGAGCTTGATGTCCAACTTCTTCGGTTCCACGACTTTCTCGATGATCTCGCCGCGCTCCTCCATACGGTCCAGCATCTTGCGTCGGCTGCGGGCCTGCTTGATGTGGCGTTCATTGACCACCAAACTGGCCCATAACTCAAATCGCGCAATCGCTGCTTCAATCCGGGCAATTTCTTTTTGCTGGGCAACATAAGCCTGCTGCTGCTTTAAACGCCGTAGTTCCTTTTCGGTGACATAGGCGGTGTAATTGCCGTGATAAACCTCAATCTGACCGCGATCCAGTTCGACAATTTTGGTCGCCACTTCATCCAACAAATAGCGGTCATGCGAGACAATCACCACTGCCCCATTGTAGCGGTTGATGAATGCCTCAAGATTACCCTTTGCATCGACATCAAGATGATTATCCGGCTCGTCCATTAAGAGTATATCGGGTTGTTCCGCCGCCAGTCGAGTGAGCGCCACCAACTTCTTTTGCCCACCACTCAGGTTTTCGGTCAGCAGGTCCATCTGATCGGCAGTAAAACCCAGATGGGCCAGAATTTCACGCACGCGGCTGCTGTGCTGTTCACCGCCAAAGTTGTCCCATTCCTCCAGTAGACGCTCCTGTTTTGCCAGTACGCCCGCCAGTCGCTTTTCATCACTGTAGACGTCATGATCGGCAAGTTGGACTTCAATTTGAGCCAGTTTGCCATCTAACTCCGCGAGTTGCGGCGGGAGTTCTAAGGCTTCTTCAAGCAGGCTCTGGCCCGGTGTCAGGTCAACTTCTTGCGGCAGGTAACCAATGGTAATGTCACCAACGGAGTTGGCAAAACCGCTGTCGGGTTTGATGTTTCCCAGAATCACATTTAGCAGGGTGGATTTGCCCGCCCCATTTGGACCGATAAGCCCAATCCGGTCATGGTCGCCTATTGACCAGCTCAAGTCATCAAAGACGATGCGGCCCGGATAGCTGACGGTTACATGGTCGAGATTGTAGATGTGCATTGGTCGTTCCTCCTCGGGAATCAAAAAAGCCACGGGCTGGTTTGCGCCCATGGCTTCATTATTAACTTAGTTATTTGTATTACATGGTCACTGGGCGCAATTATCCTATCCTGCGCCGGTGACGGACGTCATCAAGCTGAATGATACAATACGAAGGAAGTCTTGATAGAACATAATGCAATCATTGTAGCACAAAAAAAGCGGATGGCTAACAGTGGTGGAAAAATTTCCTAATTTTGACCACAATAGTCACTTATCAAGGAGATAGCACCAATGCGTTTAGTCTTTGTCAGCGTCATCATTGCCGTTTTTACGGCGGCTTGCAATCTGACCACTCAGTCTACTACCACACCAGCCCCACTGATTGAGGATACGGCTATCAATCCAGATGGGTGGATACCTATCGCTTCAGGTATTGAGTATCGCGAATTTGATGTGGACCCATCGTATGCGTTTCCATTTGTGATGTCGGTCGTGCGCATCGACTCTGCTCAAGTGGATTTTCGCGTTCATTACCAACCGGACAATCCGCTGTCGTCGCTGGAATGGCAAGCACATCTGAGCGATGCCGCCGTCTTCGTCAATGGCAACTTTTTTACGGGCGAATTTGAGGCGACGGGTCTTGTGGTGTCGGACGGCGTTGCCAGCGGAACCAGCTATTCGGGCTACGGTGGGATGTTTCAGGTTGATCAAAACGGCGCGGTCCGAGTACGGTCGCTGGTCGAAGGCGGTTCATTTGGTGAACCGCTCCAACACGCAGTGCAAGCATTTCCTTTGTTGGTAGATTATGGTGGGCAGCGTGCCTCCACCGGGCCAGGCTTTAACGATCCGTCGCGCCGCACGATGATTGCCCAGGATTTCAGCGGACGAATTTTACTTTTCTCGACCGGACTGCTGGGCGAAATCAGCTTCAATGATGCACAGGAATGGCTGCTCAACAGTGGTCTTGATATTGATATTGCCTTCAATCTTGATGGGGGCAAATCAACCACGCTGATGATTCGACCCGACAATGGGACAGCACAACTGATTCCAGCAGTTACGGATTTGCCTGTCATACTGGCTGTGTATCCCAAGCAGTAAACAAAAAACCAGCACCGGGGTGGGTGCTGGTTCTGTGATGGAGGAACCGGGATTATGCGTTGGTTGATTGGTCATCGGCGGGAGCACTATCATCCTCGCCGAATGGACCACGTGGGCCACGACCGGGACCTCGACCTGAACGAGGTTCAAATTCACCGTTCAGCATATCGTCAATGTGGGTATCAAGGTCAGCCAGTTTTTCGTCCGCTTCTTCTTGAGTCAACCAGCCGTCTTCTACAGCCTGATTAATGCGCTCGGTCGCGGCAGCAATTAGGTCGGCTTTGATGGCTTCGACATCACCACCGTTGGCTTCAATGACCTCAGCCAGGGTTGCCCCATCCTGCACCTGCGCGATGATGTCGGCAGGTTCCATCTCAAGGGCTTCCGCAATGGTATCAATCAGATGACCACCGCCGGGACCTCTGCCACGACAGTCACCCTGTCCGTCGGCGGGACCCTGTGCGTAAATGACACCTGCACCAATAACCAGCATCACGGCAAATACACTGAAGATAATGAGTAGACGTTGCATCTCGTTCTCCTTTGAACGTTAAACCATGATCTCATTATCGGGGCGCGATATTCAGAACTTCTTTAGGAGATGTGTTGGGTTTGTAAAGTGTGGATGAGAAAGAAATTAGGATTTGAATGACTCTTTAGCTTGGGCTTTAATGGGAACTCCAAGAAGCTAGAACTGGCCCACTCTTTCTCTCAGCCCAATCAGAGCTTCCGATGAGGGCAAAAAGGAAACATACCACTGAAACTGTCTATAAATCACATGGCTGAAAAACACCCAACCATCAGGCTCAAAATGCAACTGAAAATGATATACTGCTTCAGGATAAGGTCTCGGATGAGCTGACCAACCACTCACCCAATCAAGGGACTCCAACTGAAATTTGCGGACATAGTTCAGTAGCACAATCTCAGCTACTTTTTCAAAAGGAAGTGATTGAGGATTAGGACTAGCAATAAACTCCGCACTCCACACCGATACAGTATCCCAATCTACCGCTTCGTCCCGCTCTTGAAGTGCGTCGTAGACAAGTGCAGCCGATAATTGCCGCATCCAAGGAACAATACTCTCCACTAGATAGCTAACATTAGGCCATCTTCGCTTACCTGTCGTAGCTTCCTCATCTATAAGAGGCACACTCACGACCTTATGCTTAACATGCTTATAGGCTTTCCTTATTCTCTTTATCGCAACTTTCGCATCATCACTCAAATTATATTTGTCAGATCCGCTATCTAGCGATTGGAGCAAGGCAGCAATAAAGGCTTGATCCAAACCACTCTTATCACCATTGTGAATCACACATGCCGGGACAGTAATACTGTCACAGTCAAATCCCTTAAACATAAGTTTAGGCGGGACATGTTCCTTTGACGTAGACGGAGCGCCACAATAATAACAGACTTTCACAGACATCACGGCCCAGCACAAATCGCACAGCCACTTAGCTTCTCAGTTATCATCAAAAACCACTCTAACTTGGATTAGACAATTCATCGTAACAATCTACACACAAAATAAACAAGTCCTCATAGCATTCATTACCAACTGTTGCAGTCTTACGGCGATAAACATCCAGAGACTGTCTTTTCATACACCTCTGGCATCGTTTTTCACGAAACATCATCACAGCAGTCTTAGCACGTAACCAATGAAGCGAAGATAAATACTCTTCACGCGATAAATGCGCCAAAGCATTTTGCTTCTGATAATTATTTCCTGTAACTAACCTAAACCACAGTGGAGTGAATATCGCCTGTATTTGCTCATAAGAGTAAGCATCCGCAATCTCACAATCACGAAATCGGGCATCATCAAACAACTCACAATACTGCTCAACGACCCGTTCCGCTTCACTCGTCGCTTTATCAACACGAGCTAACCCACTTTCAGAAGAATATATTTCCCACTCTTCTTCCAACCCCTCACGACGCAACGTGTAATGAAGAGTTTCTAGAGAATCATCCAGACTATTCATTTCACAAAATTGGCTATAAGACCATTCGAGAAGCTCAACTCCCTCAGAGCAATACAGCCGTTGTATATTCTGAAGGTAACCACCCAACCAACGAGAATAGAGACACAACACCTCTGCAGAGGAGAGGTTATCTACATTAGCTTCCAGTAAAGCCTGCTCTAAAGTCAAATGCTCAAACACAAAATAGATTTTGCCATTAGCAGCATAAATAACCTCAGATTCAGTCTGCCTAACATAATCTTCAGCCATAAACCGAGGTGTACTACCAAACCGACCTCCCCAGTACCCCAAACGACTGATCTGCTCAGCAAGATATATATCCACCCCATCCACCATAGGAGGAACAATTTTATGCCAAGCCTCACGCTTACGTACCGTCTCTTGATACTCTTGAGATCTAATCTCTAAAACATCAGAAAAACTTTCGATAACCTCACTAATATGCTTCATCACACAATCCCGTATATCACTAAACAGATCACCCTACCTAATCAAAGAATATTATGAAACGACATTAATTTCAACCAACGGCAACTAAGCAGCAGACCTTAGAACCAACCTTTCCCCTCACATAACCCATAGACTTGGCGAAACCGCTCTTCTTCAGAGTTTCGTGGATACTCTTCAAGTCGATAGAATATTCTCAGCAAGTCCTCACCTCGCAGACCAGAGCTTTGAATAATACCAGCAATCCAGTTGAGAGGTTGGTTGCCATGTTGGATATAAGTTTTAAGACTGTTTGTGGCATATTTCTCTGATTCTTCGGTGGGCTGTTTAGCCATTAGTTAGTCTCTCCCGCTCAATCTAAGATCAGCGCAATACTGAAAAATTTACTTCCCAACAAAGTTTACATTACCTGCGCTATGACGCACAACATTTCTTCTCAGAACAAGCTCCCTGAAAACTTACAAAAGACTAGCCGTAATAGGCATCAATACTGAAAAAGCTTCTTCGTTAATAAAACAACGCATTGCTGCAAGTACAGGAAGTAGGCGGCCCAAATTGCATGGGAACTAGACATCATCACCGGGCGGACCCAGCAAAATCGGCGGCCCATCATCCAGTTGAGCGGGCGGTCTCAACTCCTCCATGATCTGGTACATGGTGCGTAGTTGTTTGGCAGCATCACTGGCAGTGCGTGATGTCGGTGCAACCTCAATCACCATTTCAAGATCATGAATCGAGGCCGGATAATTCCCGGCGCGATAGTGGGCCATCGCCCGGTAAAACAAAACATCCTGATGTTCGTTATAAACCTTCAAAACGAAATTAAAATCGCGAATTGCGCCCCTGAAATCATCCATCTCCCGCCAGCGCAGCACCCCGCGTTGAATAATCGCGTCAATTTTTCGTGGTTGCAGTTCAAATGCCCGCGTGAAGTGATATTCACTGCGCTCAAAGAGCGGTTTATGGTAGGAGCGCAATCCCATGTAACGCTCCCACACGGCTAACCGATAATAGTAAAAAGACGCGATTCGCCTGATCATTTTGGCTCGATAATCTGTTGCCCGCCGAGATAGGGCCGCAGGACATCGGGAATGATGACACTGCCGTCTGCCGTCTGGTAATTCTCCAGAATGGCGATGATGGTGCGCGGAATACCCAGTGCCGACCCGTTTAGCATGTGGACAAACTGCGGTTTGCCACCCTCTTCTGGGCGGAATTTGATACTGGCGCGGCGTGCCTGAAAGGCTTCGGTGTTACTGCAACTCGAAATCTCCAGCCATTCTTCACAACCGGGTGCCCATGTCTCAATATCATACTTCTTGGTGGCGGTAAAACCCAGATCACCGGAGACAATTTCCAGCCGACGATAGGGCAATCCCAGCTTATCAACCAGCCCTTCCGATGTCTCAGTCATCCACTCAAGCGCATCATAACTCTTGTCCGGCTCGGCGATGACGACCATTTCGACTTTCTCGAACTGATGAACACGCTTGATGCCGCGCACATCACGCCCGGCGCTCATCTTTTCCTGGCGAAAACAGGAGGTTTCCGCCGTATGATTCAGCGGCAAATCAGCCTGCTCAAATATCTCACCAGCGTACATATTCACAATCGCCACTTCCGATGTCGGCAGCAAGTAAAATGTCCCGTCTTCAACGCGGTAGCTGGTGTCGATGAACTTGGGGAACTGCCCCGAACCGTACATGGCATGTTCCTGAATCAGCAGCGGCACATACAACTCCGTGAAACCCGCCTTGTTGAGTTCATCCAGCAGGAAGTTATACAACGCCCGCTGTAATCGCGCCCCCATGCCCGCCAGAATATAAAAACGTGTACCGGACAGCTTCACCCCCCGCTCAAAGTCAATGATGCCAAGTTCCGGGCCAAGCTCCCAATGGGGTTTTGGCGTGAAGTCGAAACTGCGCCGTGTGCCTTTTTCGGGATGCGGGATATTGTCTTCCTCATGTGGGAAGACGGGCACACTCTCATGTGGGATATTGGGCAGCCACAGCATGTTCTCGTCGAGTTCTTCTTCTATTTCGCGGATTTCCTCATCAAGTTCGCTGATTTCGTCGCTGATTTCCTTCATGGCGGCGAATAGGTCGTTCAGCTTCTCATTGAATCGCTTTTCATTTTTACCCTGAGAAACAACGGGGACTTTTATGGAACTTACGATTCTTGATCTTTCCCCCTTTGAAAATTCCTCAAACACGGTCATCGCCCCGTCAAGATCACGTGCAGCAACTTTTTCCATAACAGCTTCCGCCACTGCATAGAGTTCACCCTCTGGTGTATTTTTATCGCCGCGCAAGCGTCCCACCTGTTTGCTCAATTTGTTGCGAGAGCCTTTCCGATTTTCCGCATCCTGCAATAATTCTCGTCGCCGGGCATCAAGCGCCACGATGCGGTCAATGCGGGCGACTGCACCTTCGTCAAACAGTTTGCCGAGTTGTTCTTTGACCCAATCGGGTTTTTCACGAATGAGATTGATATCGAGCATTAGTCCTCCTGCTCATTGTCCAGCGGGCGGGTCATGTCCTGCCGAAAGCGCAGCCCCGCCCATATCAGTCCAATAACAACGATCACGATGATGATGATGTCAACAATATCACGTGGTTCCATACTGCAACCTCCTGTATAAACAAAAAATCCCCACGTCCGATTATCAGGACGAGAGGACTCGCGTTGCCACCTGAATTTGCCATTACCTCACGATAATGACCTCAGTGGGTTCAATGAACCCGGCGCTGTAACGGGCGCAGTCCGGCATCACTTAGCGTGTGCAACTCAGGAGTGGAAAGCCCTGCATTGGTTGCCGTCTCGCACCACCGGCGGCTCTCTGCAAACTTTGGACAGGGGTATTCTCCATCATCGTCGATAGCATAAGCATAGCAAGCGTTAAATAGCTGTGTCAAGATAGCAAAATATTGAACATACGGTTACTTTCGTGCACAATCCAGTGGATTTGTACCGACACGAGGAGAGAATTTTGATGAACTGGCAAGAAACAGCGCTGATTTTTCCCGGTCAGGGTTCACAGGTTGTGGGTATGGGCAAAGCCATTGCCGATAAATTTCCGGCAGCGGCAGAAACATTTGCTGAAGCCGATGATGTTTTAGGTACTGACTTCAGCAAACTGGTGTGGGAAGGGCCAGAGGATGACCTCAATGATACCTTTAACACCCAACCCGCCTTGTTTATCACGGGAGTAGCGACACTGCGTGCCCTGAATGCGTCGCTTGATGAACCCGCCGCGCCGCGTTATGTAGCCGGGCACAGCCTTGGGGAACTAACTGCGCTGGTAGCCGCCGGGGCAATGGATTTCGCAAATGGTCTTGAACTCGTTAGACAGCGTGGACGCTTGATGAAATTGGCGGGGGAAAACTCGCCGGGCAGCATGGCGGCTATTCTGGGTCTCGACATTGACCAGTTGGAAGACATTGTGCAAAAAGCCGCCGCCGAAACGGGCGAAATCGTGGTCGTTGCCAACGACAACTGCCCCGGCCAGACCGTGATTTCGGGTACAGACAAAGCCATCGACAAAGCAGTTGAGCTTTCTACTGAAGCGGGCGCAAAACGCGCTGTAAAACTTGCTATCAGCATTGCCGCCCACTCCCCTTTGATGCAGTACTCGGCGGATGAATTTGCCAGAGCTGTTCAATCAACGCCCATCGCTGCCCCGGATGTTCCCATCATCGGTAACGCCCTGCTGCGCAAATTGACCACTGAGGATGAAATCCGGGAAGAATTAACCAAACAACTCACCTCGCCTGTTTACTGGCGCGAGAGTGTCGAGATAATGGTTGAGGATGGTGTGACAACTTTTGTGGAGCTTGGCCCGAATGAGGTGTTATGCGGCCTGATAAAACGGATTGACCGCTCAACGACACGCATCGGTATTGAGACGCCGGAGCAGCTTCAGGCATTCATCAGCGGCACGTAGGGAATCATTCAGGCAGGGACGCGGCGCTCAACCACGTCCTCCGTTCAAACCTGAGTATTCTGTTCGGTGAGTGGTTTTAATCGATAACACAAAGCAGACACCTTATCCTCGTGACCAATGGCAAGTTCAATACCCTCAGCGTTGACCTGATGAGATTGCAACTGTTTGAATGTGGCATTATCCATGCACACCGTATCGCGCGGCGTGGCGCTGAGCAAATCAAACGTATCGTTGACCAGCTTGCCGACAATGCCATTACTGGACAGGATAATATCCCCCGTGGCGATGGCCGCTTTGAAGTGATATTTCGGCATATCGCCACGATCCTTATTGGTCTGAGTCGCAAGATGCTGCAAGTTGATAGCTGCTTGAACAGCATCATCGGCATTGGTGAACGTAATCAGCGCCATATCGGATACAAACTGGCGGATATGGCCCTTAAGACCACGCACCGCCTCCCGATGCAAATTCGCCCATTCTGACAACCACTGGTTTAGAACGATGGGCGCGAGTCGCTCACTCACGGTACGGTAGTAGTGCAGGTCAGTGACCAGCAACATGCTGCCATGCTCTATATAGCTGAGGTCCGTATTTTCGAGCGAGTATACGCTAATGGGCAGCGGACGCCCGCGTAGCTGCACGTCGCCCACATGCTGAAAAACAAAATCGCTGATACCGACGACTTCTTTGGTAGCAGCAGTTATCCACACCTGATTGGTTGGCACACTTTTTTCCAATCGGGACGGCACAATCACTGCATCGCCGATCAAATCTTCGTTTTCGACAGCGACATCGCCAGTATGGACCACAACCCGCACCCCATCAATGATAAAGCCACCGGGTGCGTATTGCTGGCGGATATAATGATCACGAATGGCATCGGCGCACACCAACGCATCGCGTGCATTTTCGAATACTGCAATAAAGCCATCACCCGTAAACTTGATGACACGCCCACCCTGCCCCTCAATCGTTTTTTGAATTGGACTGGTTGCATCTGCCAAAAATTTCGCACCACGAATGGCATCAACACTGGTGGCCTGGGCGGTAGAGCCTACCAGATCAGCAACCATAATACTCAGCGTTCTCGTCGGCATAAAGTTTTCCTTGTTTCGACATCTAAACTTGATTTTAGGTAGCGATGCCTCAACGCGCAAATGCTTCAATGATGGCTGCTGCTGTGGCTGGATTGGTCGCCAGCGGGACATTGTGAACATTGCAGATACGCATCAACATTTGAATATCGGGATCATGCGGGTGTTTGCCGAGCGGGTCGATAAAGAAGAATACCGCCTTAACCCTATGCTCGGCGACCGCCGCGCCAATCTGTGCATCCCCACCGATAGGGCCAGATAATTGGAGTTCAATATCCAATCCAACTTTTTCAGCCAGTAACTGCCCGGTTGTGCCCGTCGCCAGCAACCGGTATCGGCTCAGGATCGCCTTATGATCCATCGCAAAAGCGACCATATCCGCTTTTTTGCCATCGTGGGCGATGAGAGCGATAGTCGGGTTTTCGTCAGCCATCAAGATGCTCCTTAAAGCGGCGAATAACGGTCAGGTGTTCATCAATTGTGGTGAAACCCATACCCCCGGTGGCGATTGAAATGTGGGTCGTGCCAATGGATTGATATTCAGCAAGCAACCTGTCCCATGTGTCAGGCCCGTGCTGGCGAACACCGATACGCATATCAAGTCCAAAATCATCAAACGTACGGTTGGCCTGTGCCAGATATTGGGATAGTTTTTCCAGGTACGGTTTCATTTTTTCAATGGGCATGGGATTCGCTATCCAACCGTCACCAAGGCGTGCCATTCGGTCCAATACAACATCAGCACTACCGCCAAACCAGATGGGGATTCTGCGTTTGGGTAGGGGGCTGATACCTACATTGTCAAATGAATGAAACTGCCCTTCAAACTTGACAAGCGGCTCATTCCACAAAAGTCGAAGAAGTTTTATCTGCTCCTCACTGCGTTTGCCGCGTGTCGAAAAATCTTCGCCCAGCCCTTGAAATTCGACCCAATTCCAGCCAATTCCTACGCCGAGTCGCAGACGTCCCCTCGATAAAATGTCCAATTGGGCAGCCTGTTTCGCGACAAGGGCGGTCTGGCGCTGGGGCAGGACCAGAATCCCGGTAGTAAATTCTAGCGTTTCGGTGATTGCGGCCAGATAGCTGAACAGGGTGAACGGCTCATGAAACATGTCAATGTGCGTATAAGGGCCACGCCACCCGCCTTCACGATCTGGATTTGCCCCCAGCACGTGGTCATAAGCCAGTAGAAAATCAAAACCCAACCCCTCGACCGTTTGTGTATAGTCGCGGATAACGGCAACATCATCACCTATTTCAGTTTGGGGAAATACCACTCCTGCTTTCAACGGTTTCTATCCTTTGAACGGTTTGCGAAATAAGCGCCTGAGATGGCCCAAAATGCCCGAATATTGTTCTTCAAGCTGGTTTATCGCTTGTGTAAGCCGGATATTCTGGCAGTATTCTGCTTCCATTTCATTTCTGTGGCGAGTAACCCACACAAAGAAATCGGCCAGTGTCCGGTTCGGGAAGTTTCTGGCAAGTTCCATATCACTCAGTTTCAGCGTGACACCCTCAAAATACATATCGTACCAGCCAGTTACGGCATCTTCATAGGAGATTGGCTCTCCATCAATTCGACTGAGCACTTGCTGGTAATTGGCGATCTGTTGCAGCGCATAGTGATAACCGCCGGGCACTGTAACTTCGTAAATATGGTCGGGGCGGAGCTGGTCTAATTTTGTTTTCGCCAGAAAGTCGTGGCGCTCCCAATTCAGCAGCATAGCGTCGATGTCGTCCGGGTCAAATTCGATTGGTGGTTCAGGATATTCCCAGACATAAGCCTCAATGTCGTTAAAACCTAACTCTCTGGCGACAGAGACGCGGTGATTGCCATCATTAACAAAGCACCATCTGCCAACACAATAAAGTTCTACCGGCGGCAAGCCTTTTCCATGCGGATTCAATTGAGCCTGTGCGACATCTGCCCATCGTTCTCCCATGTCACTTTTTTTGGGAAAAAAGGTACTGGTGAAATCTTGATAACGGCCCACACTCCCGACAATGCTATTGATCGGGACACTGTGGACGCCTTTGTATACGGCATTCTGTAGATTGAGACGGCGGGCTACTTCGTTAAAATCCAGCAGATACTGGATTGACCGCTGATCTGCTGGCGGAGCCTCATCCAGACGGCACGTCGGCGGGCACGATCCCAGTGTTGACGGGCTTCTGCCCGAATTTGTGAGCGTGTTGACATAGTTATCCTCCTCGCCTAATCATAAATATAACAAAAAGGCGAGTTTTTGCACTCGCCTCGTCGATTCTTTTGGCGTTGGTTGGAAATGCTAATTCGCAGTAGTAGTTGCCTCTGGCGTTCGCAGGAGCGGATTATAGAAGGTTGGTGTGGGGATTAGGGTTGCCGCATCGCCCCGCAGACCAATCCAGGAACGCCATGCCCGCTCAACCTCTACGATAGACATCCCTGTAACCGTTTCGAGGGCCTTCGTCAAACTTGAGCCGTCCATAATCAACTGAACCACCTCACGATGACTATCCAGCCCGTATTCGTCCGTAAACCACTTTACGAAAGTATAGCCAACATCATAACCATAGCGAACCAGACCATCGTCACCTTCGGCGCTCGGATCAGGCCCAGAACCATCAAAGAGGGGTTCGATGTCCTGAATCCGAACCAGATCACGAATGCGCTGTTCATAATCATAGTCCTGTTGGGCTTCAAAGAACGTGGCCTGTCCTTCAGTCCACCAGCTTTTAAGTCCGGCGCTGGACTGAGACGTGAATTCCGCTTGATACATATGCGCCACCTCATGGGGAACAGTTGCCCACGCTAACTGCTCGAATTCCTCGTGATAGGGAA
>JAKEEQ010000195.1 GCA_022616515.1 Chloroflexota bacterium
ACCGCGATTGCCGTGGTCTCAGATTCGCGCAGCCCGCGCTGGGCCATATGCTGGCGCACAAGACCCTCAACGTAGACCCGCTCATCCTGGATAACGTCGCGGACGGCCTGCGCGATAGCGGGGTTATGGAGTCCGACACCGCATGTGCAGAACAGCAGCCGGTTGAACTCTTGGTAGGTCGCTGCACAGGTTTTGGCAGCCTCAAAAACGGCGAGGAGTTCCTGCGTTGATCCGTCGCTTGGCTCTGGTCGCCACTGCTTACCGCCGTGCCGGATCGCGGCGGCTAGCAGGTCATCCTTCGACTTGAAGTAGTAGTGAATTAACCCTGGTGTCACGTCGGCCACCTGAGCGATAGTCTTGACCGAGGCAGCCTCGTAGCCGTCTTCGACCACGGCGCGGTAAGCACCGACCACGATGCGCTCGCGGGTTTCCTCTGGCATCCAACACCTCCTTGCATGAGCTAAACGAGTTTGGTTGGTCGACCAACCAAAACGGTTGTAGCAGGATAAATGAGGTGTTGTCAAGCCGGGGTCGGGAACGACGTATGGTTTCAGAATTTCACTTGTCCTTCCCTTGGCTGGAAATGCTCCGTCATAGCGGCGTAGTTACTGCAAACCCCAGAAAATACTCGGTTTCGTGCTGTGCCTTATGGAAATTGCTCCGACGTTAAGCCTGTGAGTCTGATACCATCTTATCTACAGCACTTGAACCGGTCAAATGATCGACATCAGAGATGCCTGCTATCAAAAATAGCCACTTGACCTTGTAGTGACTACAAGGTGTAGGCTATCCAATAGAGGAGGTACACAAATGTTTACAATCGGTGATCTCAGCACAAAAACAGGTGTCAGCACCGAAGCTATTCGTTACTACGAACGCATCGGCCTGATACCAGAACCTCAGCGGGCAGATAACGGCTATCGCGTCTATGCCGAAGCCGATGTCGAACGATTGCATTTTATTCGCCGGGCGCGAACACTGGATATTGCGCTGGACGAAATTGAAGAAATCCTTGCATTCCGCGAACGGAATGAACCCCCTTGTTCGCATGTTATGCGGGTCATGGAACGGCGGATTGAGGAGATTGAACATCGCATTCGAGATTTACAGCGCATGAGAGACGAAATCCAGCACCTTCATGAAGCGGGAAAACAACTTCCCGAAGATGTACAAATGAAATCATGTGTCTGCCACCTTATCCAAACAGGTATCCGAGAGGAAGTAACAAACAATGGGTAAACAACGCATTGAACTAGGCATTAGCGGGATGAGTTGTGCAAGCTGCGATCAACACGTTGCCCATGCTCTAAAGAGTGTGGCAGGTGTCCAACGTGTTGATGTCCCCGGTTGGCAATCGGGTAAAGCGACTGTTGTGGCAGCGTCAGATGTCAGCGCCGACGAACTGCTTCAAGCTGTCGCCAATGCGGGCTATTCGGCAACGGTACGCGCTCAAACACCCCTTCAAGTCCAAGACACTGACATCCGTAATGGCGGCAGCGCTAGCGATTTCGACCTGCTGGTTATCGGCGGGGGTTCGGGTGGCTTTGCAGCCGCGATTACAGCCAGCGGGCTGGGTAAACGGGTGGGCATGATTAATGGCGGAACGATTGGTGGAACCTGCGTCAATATTGGTTGTGTGCCGAGCAAGGCTTTGATTCGGGCGGCAGAGGCATGGCATACAGCCGGACATCACCCATTTAAGGGCGTGACAACGACGCAGACTGCGCTCAATTGGGCGACCATTCGTGATGAGAAAGACGCATTAGTCGCCAGCCTGCGTCAGAGCAAGTATGTCGATGTGCTGGCAGCCTATCCTGATGTGACTTTCATCAAAGGCTACGCCACTTTTCAGGCAGATGGCTCGGTGCAGGTCGGGGATATACGTTACACAGCAGATCGCTACATCATTGCGACAGGCGCACATCCGCACATGTTACCCATCCCCGGTATCGAAGATGCTGAACCACTGAACAGCACAACACTCATGGATTTAGAGGAGTTGCCGCAGTCGCTCATCATCCTCGGTGGTCGTGCCGTTGCCTTGGAACTCGGACAAACGATGGCGCGGCTGGGTGTGAATGTGCTGATATTACAACGGAGTTCACGCTTGATACCTGACCACGAGCCGGAAATCGGGCGTGCCATTCGGGATTATCTGGAGCAGGAAGGCATTGGGATTATCACAGGTGTACAGGTCGAACGTCTCGAACGCGATGACGAGACCCGACTGGTTCATACCCGAGTCATGGGACAACAACGTGCATTTCGTGCTGATCAGATCCTGATGGCAACCGGACGTGAGCCGAACACCAAAGGGTTGGGTTTAGAGCATGTTGGCATTGAGACTGATGCAAACGGTTTTATCACCATCAATGAATATCAGCAGACAACAAACCCCAGAATTTTCGCGGTAGGTGATGTGACAACCAATCCTGAGTTCGTCTATGTCGCGGCGGCAGCAGGCAGCCTTGCGGCGCATAATGCTCTGATGGAAACGCAAAAGCCCCTCGACCTATCGGCACTGCCCAAAGTCATCTTCATGGATCCTCAAATCGCTATGGTTGGCTTAACAGAACAGCAAGCACGCAATGCCGGATATGAAATCCGTACCAGCACGGTTGGCTTGGAATATGTACCGCGTGCGCTTGCCGCCCGTGACACCCGCGGTCTCATCAAAATGGTCACGGAAACGGGAAGCGGACGGATCTTAGGAGTCCATGTGTTAGCCACTGAGGGAGGCGAAGTGATTCAAACAGCGACGTTGGCGGTCAAGTTCGGTCTGACGCTGGATAACCTGACGGAGACCCTGTTTCCCTATCTCACGCAGGTCGAAGGTCTCAAGCTGGTGGCACTGGCATTCAATAAGGATGTTGCGATACTTTCGTGCTGTGCCGTCTAACAACTGTAATCCGTACCCCATCACGCAGCTCGTTTAACTGCGTGATGGAAGTTTCCGAATTTCCCCGATTTAAGTATAGAGGAGTACAAAATGTCACAAGACTTTGATGTTATCGTCATTGGGGTTGGGATGGCCGGGTTGAATGTCGCCCGCCGCACGCGCTCTGCTGGCAAATCAGTGGCGGTGGTGGATGAGCTTCCTTATGGGGGAACCTGTATGCTGCGCGGCTGCGACCCGAAGAAAGTGTTGGTCGGAGCAGCCGAAGTTATTGACTGGCAGCGCCGGATGCAAGGGAGTGGTATTGTGGGAGAGGCACACATTAGCTGGCGTGACCTGATGCAATTCAAACGCACCTTCACAGACAGTCCACCGAAGATGCTCGAAAAGAATCTGTCCAAGAATGGTGTTGCCACCCATTATGGACAAGCACAGTTTATTGATGCTAATGCCATACAGGTCGGTGATGAAACACTCGTCGGTAAAAATATTGTGATAGCAACCGGAGCCAAACCCATGCCGCTGGGCATCGTAGGTGAGGAACTGCTGGCAACCAGCACCGATTTTCTTGAAATGGAAGCCTTGCCTGAGCGAATCGTTTTCATCGGCGGCGGCTATATCGCGTTTGAGTTTGCCCATATCGCGGCGCGTGCTGGCGCACAGGTAAAGATACTAGAAATGATGCCCCGTTCCTTGCCTGCTTTTGACTCCGATTTGGTGGATCTGCTGATTGAAGTGAGCAAAGCAGTGGGTATTGATATTCAGTTTGAAACGCGGGTCTCGGAAGTGGTCAAAGAAAGCTATGGTGCCTTCACCATCAAAGCAGCGTCACCCAATGGCAGCCAGTCATTCATTGCCGATCTCGTAGTGCATGGTGCTGGACGTGTCCCCGCTGTTGAGGGGCTTCAATTGGAAAATGCGGGCGTGGAATATGACAAGCGCGGGGTTGTCGTTAATGAATACCTGCAAAGTGTATCCAACCCCGCAGTCTATGCCGCTGGCGATGTCGCGGCAACGAATGGTATCCCGCTCACCCCAGTTGCTGTAACCGAAGGCATTGTCGTAGCGAACAACATTCTAAACGGCAATCAGCGTACCGCTGACTATAGCGGCACGCCAAGTGTTGTCTTTACTATCCCTGCGCTGGCACGAGTGGGTTTTACCGAAGCCGAAGCACGGGAACAGGGTTTGCAATTCACAGTGAACCACCAACAAACATCTGGTTGGTATTCGTCACGCCGTACCAACGAGAAACATACGGGCTTCAAGGTGTTGGTTGAAGAAGGCACAGACCGTATTCTGGGTGCACATCTGTTGGGCGCACACGCTGGAGAAGTCATCAATATGTTTGTGCTGGCGATTCGTCACAACCTGACCGCATCCGACCTCAAACGCACCATCTATGTTCATCCAGCGGAATCGAGTGACATCAGCTATATGCTGTAGTGTTTTATAGGCAGGAGTAGGGTATTGTAGACGAAAAGACGGTTCTCAAACCATTGCCGTTGTAGAATTTGATGCAAGTGGCTAAGGAAATGTACATGGAGGAGCAAAAAAAGGCTCACAACCTTCATCTTGTACCAATTGTACCAAGCAAAATTCAGATCCCTCCGCTGCGCTCTAAGCTGGTGAAACGCGCTGAACTTCTGCAAAAGCTTCAGCCCTCCACGTATCGCAAACTGACGCTGATTGCGGCTCCGGCTGGATTCGGCAAGACTACCCTCGTGCTAAACTGGATTCATACCCGTGAGGTTTGCGTTGCCTGGTTATCGTTGGATGTCGAAGATAACGATCCAGTGCGTTTTTGGGTCTGTGTTGTGGTGGCCTTGCAGCAGGTAATTCCAGAGTTTGGTACGCAAACGCTGGAACTCATTCATGTCTCTGAGCCACACCAGATGCGTTCAGTCGTTGCATCGCTCGTCAACGAATTAGCGACGACAGACCGCGCAATCGTGCTTGTCCTAGACGATTATCATCTCATTGAGAATGCGACGATCCATGACATGGTGGCGTTTCTGATTGACCATATGCCCCTTCATTGCCACCTCACTATCACGACCCGTAACGAACCGCCACTGCCACTCGCCCGTTTCCGCGCACGCGGGCAAATGCTGGAATTACGTGCAAAGGACTTGCGCTTTTCACAGGAAGAAACCTCACGCTTCTTCACCGATGTGATGAACCTCAGTTTGGGGGAAGCCGCGCTTGTTGCCTTAGAGGAGAGGACCGAGGGCTGGGTTGCAGGTTTACAATTGGCTGCTCTATCCCTGCAAAATCGGGCAGACATCGCCGCTTTTGTGACATCGTTCACTGGAGATGATCGTTACATTGTCGATTATTTGGCAGAGGAAGTTCTCAAACAACAGTCGGAAGCGATTCGGGATTTCTTATTGAAGACATCGGTTCTCGAACGCATGAATGGCAATCTGTGTGATGCCATCACCGGGCGCGAGGATGGTCAGACAACATTGGAAGAATTAGAACGCCGCAACCTGTTCGTTATTCCTCTCGATAACCGCCGCCAGTGGTATCGCTATCACCATCTCTTTGCCGATTTTTTGCGCCAGCAACTGCAACGTGAAAACGCAAGCGGGATAGTTAAGAAGTATCATCGTCGTGCAAGCCAGTGGTACGAAGCCCACGATTTGGCAGCGCAAGCCATACACCACGCACTCGCCGCAGAAGACGTTACGCGAATCACATCTCTTATCGAAAAATACGCTTACGCAACGCGCATGAGGGGCGAAGTGTCTACAGTGCTGGCGTGGTTATGCGCTCTCCCAGAAGCGTTCGTCTTACAGCAACCACGCTTATGCCTTGAATTCGCCTGGTGCTTGATACTGGCGGGGCAGCCAGCCAAAGCACTGCCATACGTTCAGGCCATTGAGACGAGACTTGATTTCAAGGTCGAAACAGCCAACCGTTCGATACAAAACCACAACAAACAGACACGCCCTCTGATTGGCGAGGCGATTGCTGTTCGTGCGAAAGTGGCTTGTGACACCAGACACCCGATTGCTGCGATTGGCTTGTTTCAGCAAGCACGAACCTATCTCCCATCGGATAATTATGCCTTGCAGACCATCATCAGTCTTCATCTTGGAACAGCCTATTTGAGCGACGGCAAGATCGAAGCGGCGCAGCAAGCATATTCGGATGCTGTCGAACTCAGTCAGGCGAGCGGCGACTTCAACGCGACTATCACGGCCTTAAGCAGACTCGGAGATTCTCATTTGTTGCAAGGACATCTGAACCAAGCCGATCTTCAATTTCGACGAGCGCTGCAACTGGCAACATGGGATGGAAAACAACCGTCACCCGTTGCAACCCGCGCTTATGCAGGTATCGCCCAGATTCTAGCCGAGCGTAAGCAGTTGGAAGAAGCAATTGGACATTATGGCACAACTATCCATCTGGCAGAGCAAGGTGGCGACCAGCAGGGGCTTGCCATGGGGTTGCTGGCACTGGCCCAAACTTATGCTCAGTCTGGCGATGGGCATCAGGCACAGGTCGTTGTTGAACGTGTCCAGCAAATGACTTTGGGTTCAACACTACCCTGTCTCAATGGCATCCTCACGATTGTTCAAGCACAAATTGCCTTTATGCTCAATGACTTTGAACGAACCAAGTTCTGGCTAGAGCGCTATCAGTCCGGGTGTTACATGGGGCTTGATCGGTCTCACCTCATATTAAAAGCGCACCTTTTACTAAAACAAGGTCTGACTGAGGAAGCGGCGACGCTGCTTGAGCAATTGACCACGAAAACTGACAGTATTTCGATCATGGGTAACAACCTAGAGATAACCGTACTGCATTCGCTAATTCTCGAACAACGAGGCGAGTTAACCGAATCCGAGCATGTACTATTACCGAGCATTCAATTGGGACAGGCTGAAGGCTATATTCGCACCTTCATAGATGTCATCGAGATCCTGCCGATTCTGCGACGCTTGCTCGCAAAAGGGATAGCATCTGAATATATCTCCGAACTTCTGGAACTCATGGAGGGAAGTATCCTCAACAACCCGCTCACAGAACGTGAAATGGAAGTCCTCAACCTCATCGCTGCGGGATGTGCGAACAAGGAAATTGCCCAGGAACTTGTCATTGCCGTGAGTACCGTGAAGCGTCACATCCACCACATCTACGAGAAGCTGGATGCCCGCAGTCGCACCCAGGCACTCGCCCATGCCAGAGAAATGAATCTTTTCTAATCCCATCAGATATACCTCCAAGATACACCTTTAGATGGATATATCTACAGATTGCTTGCTGATAAAGTATAGACGACAAGGTTGCTCAAGGAGGTAATCAGATGACAAAACAAGCCCTGTCCAAGGATGACCTGCAAGCGCTGACCGACACCATGATAGCATTCTTTGATGAATCAACCGATCAGATTCTTCATCTATCGAGGACTGCCAAACTTCTGTCGGATGGGAGTCCTGTATCACCCACACGGATTGCCACTGAACTTCAACTCTCACATGATGAGACTGACGCGCTTTTCCAGATGGGTGAGCTAGATCAGGATGGTAATCTAGTCGGGTTAGGGATCTCGTTGGTGCCGACCCCGCACTCTTATCAGGTCAATGGTCGGCAACTCTATACGTGGTGTGCGGCGGATGCCATCATATACTCGGTTATCCTCAAGACGAACGCCATCATCGAGTCGCCCGATCCCATCAGTGGTGACAAGATTCGGCTGACTGCGACACCAGAAGGTGTGCGCGATCTTGAACCGAGCACCGCCGTAGTCTCGCATGTCTCTTCCACGAAGAGTTTGGAGTATGTGCGCGAATGGTCTTGTAGGCTCACTCACTTCTTCACATCGGTTGAAACGGCATCGCAATATGTCTCTCAACATCCTGGACTGGTCATTATCCCGGTAGACGAGGTGTTCCAGCTTTATCAGCCGATTTGGGAAAGAGAACCGTACAAATCGCTGATTGCTGACCTTTAGTGGTTGACACATTTAGTCAATATCGCTGAATGAACCCTGACTACGCAGGGTTCTTCTTCTCCGTTCGCCTACATCAGCGAAATGAAGCCATTCTAAGCGCTTCCCGATATGCACCCTCAAGATGCGCCTTTTGGTGAATAGCCGACGACTGTTGATTTTTGCTACAGTAGCTACAACCGATGTTTCAGATAGAGAGGAAGCATTCTATGAATACAACTAGACATGGTCTGACATTTGACGAAATCAAGCTGGCTTGGCAGCAGCGCCATCCTAGGCTATCAGATGAACAGTATCGCCTTGCGGATACCTTATTGTGTCTGCTATCTGAGGGGGCACCTGTTTCCGCTGAACGCTGTGCTGAGGAAGTTAAACTGCCCGTTGAGCAAATTCGTGAAAGTTTCACGCAAGCACAGGTAAGCGGTGCTGAATTTGATGATGGGGACAATTTAATTGGCAATGCGCTCACGCTGAAACCGACGCGCCATCACTTCAATGTAGATGGTAAACAACTCTATGCCTGGTGTTCGCTGGATACCCTGTTCTTGCCGGGATTGATTGGCAAAACTGCAACAGTAGAATCAACAGACCCCATCACAGGTGAAACAATCTCGCTCAGCATTTCAGCGGAAGGGGTGAGCAATTTGACACCAGCTACCGCTGTTTCAAGTATTGTGGTACCCGGCATGACAGCCCAATGTGAAAGTTGCGTTCCAAACCAGACTGGTCCCGAAAGTGCTGTTTGCAGCCAGATGTTTTACTTCGCCTCGCACAAATCAGCAGAACAGTGGTCAAAGGATCATCCTGATGTCGCTGTGCTAACTGTTTATGAAGCATTTGAACTTGCAAAAGCAGTCTGGCTGGAACCGCGAAAACATGCGAGGGAGAATAGCTCGCTGTATATTCACGCACAGCAATCCAACAGGGCTGAAAATTGCTGTTCAGCACTTTGAAAGGCTTGAAAACATGACAACACCAACGCTCGAACACCTTTTTGACGCTGCTATGATGTATCGCGGAAAAGCAGCGATTACCTCACCAGAAGGCAAAGTGGGTGAGTATATTGGCTCTGGCGATGGCAAAGTGAGTGGACGGATTAACGGAATCATCCACTGGGATTTGTACGAGGCCATGGATGATGGTGTCTGCCTGACCAATTTTGCTGGCAGGATTCAAACAGAAGATGGGGCAATCATTCACTTTGATGCCCGCGGCCACGGCAAGGTCGTCAACCCTCAGAAGCCTAATGATTGGGTGATGGTCTACGGTGTCAAATTTAACACAGAGGACGAACGTTACGATTGGCTCAATGCGATGCTGGGTGTGTGGGAAGGCGAGTTCAGCATGGAAGACTACAAACACAACTACCGCATTTATGCCCATGTGAATACTTAGCCCTGTCGCCACACAATATACGCCTGCAACGAGTAGTCAGCCCTCGATTGTGAGGGTTTTTTATTTTGGTGCTTGACCTTGCAGTTGCTACAAGCTGTAGAGTGAGTTATAGAGTCACAGACATTACAAGGCGAGGACAGTTATCTCGTTTACTATCAGATTGTGCTAAATCCATTCTTGATTTCATAAGTTATTAAAGGGGCGAATCACATGGCTCAACACTGGAACAAGCTACCTATCGGTGTTTCTGGTTTCATTGCTTTGGTGAGTTGCCCGTGCCACCTGCCTGTCACACTGCCGATTATCCTCACCATTACCGCAGGCACCAGCCTCAGCGTGTGGATTTCAAGCCATACACTTGAGTTGGCCGTAATCTCATCAATTATATTTTTCTTCAGCCTGTCCCTGACATTCTATCTGGCAAATATGCAGGATAGGGTGTGTCGTATACCAGTTGATACTCAGACAAAGCATGAAGTTATTGAAGTCCACTAAATGCTTCCATCGGCTATCTATAAATGTTGAAATCGCCTCGGATTAGGCGACCATGCAAAAATATTAACCTGTAACAAAATGAGTTCGCTATCCGGGTTTCACTCCAAGATGTCTACACCTGCATCTTCCAATGCCCGGGCGATGGCAACACGGTTCACGGTGATGTGCCTTCCAGTGCCTCCCAGTAATCCCTCGCGGCGAAACTCATTGATTAAAGAACTGACCGTTGTGCGAACTAAACCAGCCATATTTGCCAAATCTTCTTGGTTCAACGATTCGTGCAGCGTAAACCAATGTGTATCGGTACAACAATAGAGCCTTGCCATACCGAGTAAAGTACCAAACAACCGATGCCGCGCATTCATTCCCATCAGCGCCTGCATTCGGGCAATCGTTTCGCGGTGCTGATTGGCTTGATGTTGAATAAAATTCAACGCAACTTGGGGAAATTGGGTGACAAGCGCCAGAAAATCAGCTTCACTGAGGCGACAGACAATGACATCCTCCATGGCCTGTGCCGTGCCTATCCTTGAACGATATTTGCCCAGAAACAAATCGCCAAAAATATCACCAGCCTGGAAGACATTGAGGATTTTTTCTTCGCCATTCAAGGTCAGATAGGATACCTTGACAGTTCCTGTTAGAAGGACAAATAAACAATCGGCTTTATCCCCGGCATGAAACAAAAATTCATCTGCTGAGTATGCTTCCATCGGCATCGTATGCATGATAGCCAACTTGTCATCCTCACTTAACCCGTTGAAGAGATTCACGTTCCTCAGATTCCAGACTTCTTGCTCCATAGGCCCCCTTTTTAGCTGTTCACCCAGGCAGTGTGCAGCGCGGTCTCGACTACTCCGTCGGTTCCAGCGCCGCCGTCGTCGCCG
>JAKEEQ010000196.1 GCA_022616515.1 Chloroflexota bacterium
GAGGTCGGGCTGGCGAGAGGTGCTGGCTGGCGACGCATCATTGTAGAAAAACCATTTGGCACGGACCTTGAGAGCGCCCATAAACTCAACGATCAACTTCACAGCATCTTTGATGAAGATGAAATCTATCGGATCGACCACTTTCTGGGTAAGGAAACTGTCCAGAATCTGATGGTGTTCCGGTTTGCCAATACATTGTTCGAGCCAATCTGGAATCGCCATTTTATTGACCATGTGCAAATTAGCGCACTTGAAACGGTCGATGTCGGCAGCCGGGCAGGATATTACGATGAATCCGGCATTTTGCGCGACATGTTCCAGAATCACATTATGCAGTTACTGACATTGACGGCTATGGAGGCCCCGGTTGCATTTGAAGCCGGGCCGCTGCGTGATGAGAAGGTTAAAGTGCTGCGGGCACTGGATATGGTCAAGCCAGAGGAGGTTGGTGATCGTACCGTCCGCGCCCAGTATCAGGGCTATCTAGATGCGGAAGGCGTCGCCGAAGACTCGAAAACGCCAACGTTCGCGGCGATTCAACTGGGTATCCGCAACTGGCGCTGGCACGGCGTACCGTTTTATCTGCGCTCTGGCAAAGCGCTTCACAAGAAATTGACCGAAATAGTGGTCCAGTTCAAAGAAACACCCCTTCAGTATTTCCAACAAAATAGCGGCTTAATGCCCACGCCAAATCGTCTTGGTATTTGCATTCAACCTGACGAGGGATTTCACCTGCGTATTTCATCAAAGCAGCCGGGGGCAGGATTTAAGACGGTTCCAACGGATTTGACCTTCCATTTTGATGACAAGTTTGGCAAATCGGCACTGCCGGAGGCGTATGAACGGCTGCTGTTAGATGCCATGCAAGGCGACCCCTCATTGTTCGCCCGGAGTGATGAAATTGAGTGGTCATGGCGGGTCGTTGACAAGATTATCGAAGGCTGGTCGGGTGATGCCGCTCCGGGGATGGCAACATACGAAAAGGGATCGTGGGGTCCCGCCGAAGCTAATGAACTGCTAAACAAAACAGGTCGTAACTGGCAGTATGGTTGTATTCACGAGGATTAACCGAATGTTATACATCTTCTACAGCAAAGACGACATGATTGAGGCAGCAGCGGATAAATTTGCTGAACTGGCATCTGAAGGGATTGAGCAGCGGGGCCGCTTCACGGTTGCACTGTCGGGTGGTTCTACACCGGAACCCCTCTATGAGCTGCTGGCCGAACGCGATGATATTGAGTGGAGCCGGGTACACATTTTCTTTGGTGATGAGCGTACTGTGCCGCCCGATAATGACGATAGTAATTACCGGATGGCGTGTCTGACCCTGCTCGATGATATTGACGCGCATGTTTACCGCATCAAGGGAGAGCTTGACCCGGCGCAGGCTGCTAACGACTACATCAATTCCTTACAGGCGGGTTTTGCAGGCGAAATGCCGCGCTTTGACCTGATGTTACAGGGCATGGGCAAAGATGGGCACACAGCATCCCTTTTCCCCAACACGGCTGGGCTTGATGAACAGGAAGCATGGGTAGTCGCTAATCACGTCCCGCAGCTAGATACATGGCGCATCACGATGACGTACCCGGTTATCAATAATGCACATGTCGTGATGTTTTTGATTGCTGGTGAGGAAAAAGCTGACGCGCTGTATGAAGTGCTCAAAGGCGAACCGAATCCGCAGGTTTATCCGGCACAGGCAGTCGAGCCACTGGATGGCGAACTCCTCTGGTATGTGGATCGTGCTGCTGCGCAAAAGATTAAGTCGTAAGATTTACCACTGTACCAGTAAGCCTTCCATTGTCAGGCCGGGGCCGAACGCCAATAGAATGCCCCGGTCACCCGGTTGTGGATTTCCACAGCGTTGAATGTGCTCCAGCACAAACAGAATTGTGGCAGACGACATATTGCCGTAGTCGTTCAATATCGACAGCGAGTGGTCGAGGTCGGACTCTCGTAGATTCAAGCGTGACTGGATATGCTGCACAATTTTCCGACTGCCCGGATGGATACCCCAGAAATCAATATCTTCGCGTTCCAGACTATTGCGTTCCAGCAAATTGTCCACAAAGTCTTCCACTTTGGCGGCGAGAATGTCCGGCACATAGCTTGACAGATACATCTGAAAACCAAAATCTGTCACGTTGAATGACATTTTATCAAGGGTCTGGTAATCACAATGAGTGGCTGAATCGAGGATGCGGGGATAGTTGCTGCTGTGATTATTACCACCGACCAGAATCGCCGCTGCGCCATCAGAAAATAATGATGTTGAGACGACATTTTCCGAAGTTGGTTCTATCTGAAAATGCAGCGAACATAACTCAACAGAAAGCACGAGCACCAGTTTGTCAGGATGGGCAGACGCCGATTCGAAGGCTCGCAGCAATCCCGGAAACGCGCCATAACAGCCCATGCCGAGGATACAGCTCCGGCGCAGGTCAGGGCGCATGTTCATCTGATGGGCCAGTTGCAGGTCCAGGCCGGGAATACTGAAGCCTGTGCAGGACACAACCACAAGATCATCTATATCCTGAGTTGTATAGCCGCTTTCGTCCAGGGCACATTGTATAGCCTGTTTGCCCAACGGCAGGGCGGCTTCCATGTAAAAATCGTTGCGGGTCCGGGTGGTGGGGAATTCGTAAAAAAATTCGCGGTTAACAACCATGTGGCGTTTGCTGACGCCTGCGCTCTCAAAGACGCGATAAATTGCACGCCGCCGGTTTGCTACCTGCTCCACCATGTTCACAAAATAATCCGCAATTTCATCTTGTTCATAATAATTTTCCGGTACACTCGTTCCGATACCAATTATTTGTCCCATTTTCCACTTCCCATCAACTGCGTGTTTGATTAACAAAATATTGTCCGAGCAATGGAATTGCATTAATCAGCTTTAAGCCGGGTGATAAGATGGCCGGGCGCAGCATGAACATTTGCAGGAAACGGCCCATCCGCAGGCGTCCACCAAACGTTTTTTGCCAGTGAAGAGCATAGGCATCAAGCGCCGTCACATCGCCGCGCAAATAATCGCCGACATAACATGCTGCCAGTTTGCCGCCATGCAGGGCCATTGACATACCGTTTCCTGCCAGCGGTGTGATCAATCCTGCCGCATCGCCGGTCATCACAATATCATTGTGGATGACTTCCTTTCTGACAAAGGGAACTTGCGCAATGCTTAACCACTGGGAGTGCACCTGCTGTGCCTGTTCCAGCCACTGTTGTAAGCGCGGATTTTGCGTCATCATCCAACGGATAAAGTCCTCTATTTTGGGGCTGCCGCTGTGCTTCTGAAATGTATCCTGTCTGACCAGCAAACACACATTGGTCAGGCCGTCTTCAACTTCAGACATGCCGCAGTACCCGCCCGGAAAAACGTGTAGTTCAATCCTGCGGGGCAGGGCTGGCCCGATGAAATGATTCTTCAGCGCGACAAAGGGCTGTGGTTTGTTCAAAAAGGGGCGATTCAATGTGCGGTCAAGATTGCTGCGTTTGCCATATGCGGCGATCACGGCGCGGGTATGAAACGCAGCGTTGGGCGTATGTAGAGTGAAACCATCAGCTAAGCCGCCTTCGATTGCTGATACGGGCGATTTTTCAAAAACACTGACCCCGGCGTGGGCGGCGTGTTCGGCAAGTACATGGTCAAGCCGGTAGCGGGTTATTCCAAGCGCCTCACCGGGGAAGCGTGTCGTCCATGTTGTGCCGTCCGGGGCGGTGATTTCGGCGGTATCAATCCGTTTGAGCAGGGAATCAAGGTCAGCCATCACGCCCAATTCGTTGAGCATGACCTCACATTCCGGTGAGAGGAATTCTCCGCACACTTTGTGATGGGGATAGGCTTTGGCCTCGAAGATGGCAACTGAAAAGCCATGTCGGGCAAGGTGAATAGCTGCGCTGCATCCGGCCAATGCACCACCGACAATGGCGACATCATACGTGTTCATTTGTCGGCCACAAGGGTCATACGCCACGGGAAATGGCGGTGGACAATAGGATTGGGGATGCCAGCGTTTCGGGCAATTTCCAGTAGTTCAGCGGGGGTATAGGCCCGGCGCATGGAGGCGAGGCCATCATAGTGCGTCAGGAAATTGTTGGTCATCAAGGGTGCAACGATTCTGAAGCCCCAAATGGGAAGGCGATGACGCCGCAGGTCACTCATGATGATGCCACGCCGGGCACATTCGTACGTTGTGCCAAGCAACTCAACGAGTGGTTTAGGGGCGAAGTGGTGCAGGAAAAAATTTGAGATAAAGTAATCGACTTTTTCGATGCGAAACGGTAGATGCTGAGCATCAGCCTGTATAAGGGTTACGTTGTCGGGCTGATCGCTGCGGGCAAATTGAAGATTGCGGGCGGTGACATCTATGCCAAAAATGTTCAAGGTAGGGTCGCGTCTGGAAAGCAGGCGGAGGAGATTGCCCGACCCGGTCCCGATATCAACGATGGTCTGATGGGGCTGCAAGCGCGGGTAGAGATGGCGGGTCAGGGCCGGGAGGCCGCCCATCAAGCGATTGATGCGCCACATATCATGCAGATTTACACGGACCTCTTCGAGCGTTCCGTAACCCAAATCCAGCAATTCCGGCACATCGGCGCGGGGTGGAACCAGCCAGTTATTCATATTCCCACATCAGCTAATGTTATCGTTGGCTTAACAGCAAAAATGCACCCATTTCCAATCCAGCGGTGGACATCAACAGTGCAATACTCAGAAATGCAACGGCTGACATTTCTCTGGATGGTATTGGCCCGGATGTCCTCCACCACAAGAATAACGCAAGTGGCAGGGGAATTACAATCGCCAGCGCAGTTGGAACGGGTAATCCGGCTAATAGTAGGATTGGGACGATGATGTAGGCAGATGTGAGCGTGAGGCGATACAGTTTTCTGGTTTGGGGTGTGCCCAATCGAACAACGAGGGTATGTTTTCCGGCAAGTTTATCTCCCTCGACATCTGGCAAATGGACACTCAGCAGCATATTAAATTGCAGCAGCAGTAAGGGCACGATGGCAAGTAGAATCGTCGTGTCTACCTTGCCAGATTGCAGATAGTAACCCAGAAAGGGCGTGAAACCCGCGACGATGAGACTGGCCGTGATTTCACCCAGACTGCGGCTGTGCAGTCGTAAAGGCGGCGAACTGTAGCCCCATGACAGGATGATTGACAGCAGAAACAGTGGTGCTCCCAGTGGACCGATTTCCTGGGTGATGGCGAGAATCAAGGCTCCTATTAGTGCAATCCCGGCAAAAACGATTGCCGTAATGAGCGCCACTGACCGGGGAAGTTGATTGTCAGGGAGGATGCGACTGCCGCCTGACCACGTCGTATAAGTTTCATTCAGGACATCCACCTCATAATCAAAATAATCGTTGCTGTAATGCACCATAAGCTGTGTACTGGTGACAATCATCTGGCCCAGAACATAAATAGTCCAGTTGATATCGATGTCCTGATAGAAGGCAACGGCAACGCCAAGGTTGTACATGACGAAGCCGCCGGTCAGGAAAATGAAGCGCCCTAATTTAACCCACGCGATGATGTTGGCGATCATTGCTAAAATTCTTCGTGCAAAAATACCAGTCGATTTGGGAACATGCTGTGCATTTGATGTAAGACTTCGTCAGTGATAGGACCGCTCCACCCGCGATACACAAAATCATCAGGATCGTAGCCGCCATACACCAGTGCGGATAACCCCTGAATCGTTAGCTCACATTGGGCATTGGATGTTTCGCTGACGGTAAGCTGTCCGTCGTGGGTCTCGAACAAAAACGTGCCGTTGTTCCAGTCGCAGTACGGATCACTAATCCGGGCACTAAACCGGCCTTCGCCTGTGGTCATACCGCGCACATTCTCAACATCAATAATCCGCCCCATCGGGGTCGAGGAATATCCTTCAGCAAGGGACTGTGTTTTCACATCAGTGTTGAGGTCCGTCAGCCATGTTTCAATGTAAACATCCGGCGGCGTCACGATTTTTGCGGTGTAGGTCTGGTCGGCATGACGGGCCAGCCATTGCAGAAGAAGATATTTACCCGCACTGTTGCTGTAGAAAAAGCGCCGCGCAAGTAACTCTTTGGTATACCCTTCTATCTTATATACCATCATGCCAATGAGGTCCCCACCTGTATCACGGGCCAACGCCAGCCAGAACTGGGCACGTTCTTTAAAGGAGGTTTCATCGTCGCGTAAGGCCATACCGTGAATTTGTGGGAGCAGTTTCTCCTCGTAGGCTCGATATTCATCGAAGCCATCTTTGATGTGCATGACCTCAACGCTGCCGGGGATGTCCCGTTTCAACAGTCCAGTCAGATTACGCGGGTCAATCACCACCATACGGACCTGCGGGAAGCCGATATAGCCAAGTCGTTCATAAAAAGACTCTCTAAAGGGATAGAGCGTGGAGAAAACATGGCCCTCTTCATAGGATTGGTGCATCACATGTTGCACGACCTGACGCGCATATCCTTTGCGACGATACTGAGGGTAGACGGCCACCGCAGCCACCCCCCCCATCGGGTAAATTTTATCGCGAATATTTTCCTGCATGTTAAAATTACGCGCAGTAGCAGCCGGTTTGCCATCTTCAAAAAGCACCGCAAAGTAACTGGTTTGCAAATAGGGCAGCCATTCCAACCATTCGTCGCGCTTATCTTTTTGCGGTGACTGGTTGAAGGCATAATGGGTGATTGGCAGGGCAAAATCGATAATGTCTTCCCCGGTCACCTGTTTGATTTCTAACATCGAGTCTACTATCCTTCACGAAAATAATATAGATTTTGGCAAGAAGTATACGAATTATGGTAGGTTAGGGTTTATAATGCCAGAGTTACCTGAAGTTGAAACGACTGTTCGCGGTATTCGTGCCGCTTTAGAGGGACGTACCATTGTGGATGCGTGGTTCGATTTCGCCAATGGACTTGCAACACCTGACCCGACGACCTTTCACGCCCGTATCACCGGACAGACCGTGCGCGAGGTGACACGCCGCGCCAAGTACATCGTCATCCACCTCACCGACGCGACCCTGTTGATTCACCTCAAAATGACGGGACGGGTGTATGTCGTGCCCGATGACGCGGAAGATTATGCGGACCAGTGGGTTCATTTCCGCTTTCAACTTGATAATGCACAGCAGCTTCGCTTCTCTGACTCCCGCAAATTCGGCAGGGTGTATCTGGTCGATGACATGGATGAGGTCACCGGCAGCCTCGGGCCAGAACCATTGAGCGACGAGTTTACGCTCGACGTATTCCGTGAGGCAATTCGCAAACGCAGCGGTATCATTAAGGCTCTGCTGCTTAATCAGGAGTTTGTGGCGGGTGTTGGCAACATTTATGCCGATGAGGCCCTGCATATGGCCCACATCCGCCCAAAGCGAACGGCAGACACACTGACTGACAAAGAAATTGAAGACCTGTGGAACGGCATTCGCACGGTCTTGCAGGCAGGCATTGAGCGTGAGGGAGCCAGTATCAACTGGTATCGTAAGCCCGATGGCACTAAAGGGACGGCTCAGAATGGATTACTTGCCTATGGTCGTACAGGAGAGTCGTGCAAAACGTGTGGTATCGGTATTATAGAGAAGATCACGGTCGGGCAACGTGGTACACATTATTGCCCAAGCTGTCAGAGGTAAATCATGGATGCTGATGCCTTTGCCCAGGGTCCAATCATACGACTGATCATCGCCGTCATCGTGGTGATGTTCCTGTTTTTCGTGTATATGATAATCATGATCAAAAATGTGCGCGAGCGTCGTCGTGCGCGTCGTGAAGGTTTACCTGTTCCACCTGATACATTTGGAAAACTTGTGAGGAGCACCATGGGATTATTCAGAAATTTATTCTCACCGGATGACGATGAGGAAAACCCGGAAGATTTGCCGGTTCCTGATTTTGACTTCAGCCAGTTAGATGCCGAACCGGAATCAGCCATCGCCGAGGCCAGAGTGCAGCCTCGCGATTCAGAAACAGTTTCCGAGGAAATCGCGTTGACTGGTGATGTTGTCGAGGAAGACGACATGTGGGAAGATTCGGTCGTTGCTGACGAACCTGAACGGGGCGAAATGATATACATACCCGGCAGCGGTGAACTGCCACTGGATGCGGTGGAAGTGATGCGAGTATGGCGAGACATCAATGATGGTGCGCTGATTATCCAGATGGGGGACCAATTGTTCCGGGCAATACCGGAAATCCGTGACAGAGGAATCGCCCGCCGCTTCATTGCGGTGGTGCAAAATCTAGCGCAACTGGCGACGCTCGGTGCAGCGGCAGCGGGATTACCGACACCCAATTTTGAGGTTACCAGTGGAGTTGTATCCAGACCCGGAGCGTGGGCGCAAAGTTCGCCTGCCAAAACTCCTTCCCAGTCAAAGCCGTCGGCAGAGGCACTCCCTAACGACACGCCCCCGGCTCCTGTGGATACAGGTTCGCTGGGTATTGCCGCCCAGATAGACAGATTATTACAACTGCGCCTGTCACAAACGCCGGTTTTTAGAGACAGAACGATACAGATGGGCACCAAACTGGACGGGAGCCTGAAGATTCAGGTTGATGATGACTTCTATGAATCAATCGATGAAATAAAGGATCATGAAGTCCGGGATTTTATTCAGCAGGTCGTTCGCGAATGGGAGCACACCCGTTAATCAAGCTCAATCCGAAAACGAATATTCCCGAAGTTAATTTCATCAGCGGTCGATACAATGGTCGGGTCCTCAATGCGGTGCGAATTGAGGATTGTGCCATTACTGCTCTGCAAATCCTCTAACCACCACTGCCCACCCCGCCATTCAATCAATGCATGTTCATTCGAGACAACCACATCATCCAGTTGAATGGTATTGGAGTGTGCTCGTCCGATGGTGGTATGGGGCAGCAGGGGAAAGGCATGGCCCACCTCATAAATACTGTTGCCGTTGTTTTGAATAACGACAAGCCGTCCCCGTCGCCGGGTCCTTGCCTCGATACTGCTTTCCGCCTGACGGTAATCACGCCACAGCATCAATCCAATCGCGGCAAAAAAGGACAGCAAGAATAGGCTGGCGGCAATGCGCAGCGCGAAGATCAGGTATTCCTCATTCATTTCCTGGAACCTGTGTGTCTCCGGCTGATTCGCCAGTAGGATTTTCATCTTCGATGTAAATGAGCTGAATATCCCCAAAGGAAATTACATCTCCTGAAGACAATCGATGCTCCTGAATCAAATATCCGTTTACACGGGTACCACTTCGACTCTGCATATCAAAAAGGTAATAGCGACCAAACCGCAATCGAAGCTGGCAGTGGCGTCGGCTGACAACCGGACTACTAACTACAATATGGTTATCAGAGTGACGTCCAATATTGACAATTGGCGTAGTCAATAAAAAGTGAGTACCGTCATTTAATATCAAACGCGCATCGGCGGGGATTTCGTCCGCTGGCTCCACGTCGAGTACATCCATCGCCTGAGTACGCTCACGTTCGACAGTGCTGTATTCTGCCCGTACCTGGATTTCATGGGGGAGCAGCTTGCGATCACCAACAAGTCGCACCACCGCCATATGGTTGGTATGAAATTTTGACTCGCGCATGAGCACAATCAATTGATTAGATAATTCGGCAGCAAGGCTCTGATTCTGCTGCAAGACGGTTTCAAGAGTGTCTGAATTGAGAACGACCCAGTATTGATCCGGGACTTCAAATTTGCCAGCATCATATTGGATATTGCCTTCGAGTGCCTCGGTCAATTTCTGGGCAATCATGTGTGGCTGGACCTGACCGTCAAGGATATGCCCCAGCCTTACCTCTATCAACTCGCGCAGGCGTTTTTCCATTTGTTTGAAGAACGATGTGTTTTTCATGGTCAAAGACTGTTCCGATAAATCTGTGCCATTATAGACCGTAGAATTCCTATAAGAAACCTCCGACCATCCATCTTGTATGCTACAATTGTCGTGTTCCTGGCTCAAAATGAGATGACACTATGATTATCTTACCCGATTTCCGTGTCCGACAGCGAGACTTTTTGCTCAAAATTTCGCGGGCCATTACTGCACAACTTGACCTTGATCAGTTGCTCAGGATGGTCCTGGAGGCGTCTGTCTCCATGTTAGGCGGTAATGTCGGGCTGATTGCGCTGCGTGATCCCGACGATCAGTTAAGAGTTCAGGCCATTCTTGGCGTTGAGCCAGAAAAAGTTGATGTCTTTGAGCCGTTGCTGGAAATGGCTGGCTCTGATGACATCAGTGTTGACCCGGATGCATTAAAATTACGTACACGACTGATCGCCCGAAAGCTCAATATGAATTTGCGGCAGGTCATTTCCTTGCCGATGCGTATTTCCAATGAGATGCTGGGTATCATCTACGTATTTCGCTCTTACCCCGGTGCACCAACCCCCGATGAGACCATGATTTTGCAGAGTTTTGCTGATCAGGCGGCGATTGCGGTTCACAATGCAGGGCTATATCAGGCGACCATCGCTGAGAAACAAAGGCTTTCGGCAATTTTAGACAGCAGCGGCGACGGAATCATGATACTGGATGCAGACCAGCGTATCCTGCGCTGTAATCAGGCACTGGCTCGTATGACGGGCTGGGAACTGCGGTATGTAGTGGGACGGCTGAAGAGTGATGTTGTCCGGTGGAAAGCGCCAGTACCGACCATAAGACTGAGTGATATGATGGAAGCGGGGTGGCCCGACACACTGCCATTTGAAGAAGAAGGTATCTATCTGGACAAAGAAGCGCGAACCTTCTATGTTGACGGTGACATTGAACGGTTGGACGGCTCTACGCTGAGCATCGGTATCACCTATTCTCCGCTGTTTTTTGAGGATGGTAGTTTGCGGAATATTGTGTGCGATGTGCGTGACATCACCCATTTTCGCGAAGCTGAAAAAATGAAAAGCACTTTTATTTCGATTGTTTCCCACGAACTAAAAACGCCCGTCGCGCTCATTAAAGGTTATGCAGGAACGCTGCGCCGCGAGGATGCGAGATGGGATGAAAGTACGGTTCGCCGGGGTCTAAAAGTTATTGAAGAAGAAGCTGATCGGCTAACCGATCTCATCGAAAATATTCTGATAGCATCAAAACTGCAAGTGGATGGCGTACTGAATGTTGAGTGGCAAGAGGTTAAGCTGGATGATGCCATTGAACGCGCGATTGAAGGATTTGCCACACAGGCAGGCAATCACAAATTTGTCGTGAATATTGCAGAAGACTTCCCAACTGTACCAGGTGATAAGCGCCAACTGCGCAGTGTTGTCGATAATCTCATTTCCAATGCGTTGAAATATTCTCCGACTGGTGGCACTATTTCAATTACAGGAACTTACGACGATAATGTAGTGGAGGTTGCCATCTCCGATGAAGGAATTGGGTTGACAGATTACGATATGCAGAATATCTTCCATAGGTTCTATCGTTCCAAATCGGCGGATGCAGAGAGTGTTCCTGGAACGGGTTTGGGGCTGTATCTGACTCGTGAGATCGTTCGTGCTCATGGAGGCAACATCTGGGCAACTTCCCCCGGAAGGAACAAGGGAACGACGTTCATTTTTACCATCCCACGATACACCACCTAATCAAAGGGTTTAAGTTCATGACATTTTCGAGACAAGGGGCAGTGATTACTTGCCCGAACTGCCATACTCAGTTTTCGGCCCAGATCGACCAGATTCTTGATGTACAACAAGATCCTGCTGCCAAGATAGAACTCCTGACAGGCCAGGCCACTACCGTTCAGTGTCCCAATTGTGGTTTTGTTTTAACTGTGGCAACCCCGCTGGCGTATCACGATGCCAGCAAGGAACTGTTGCTGATTCATATTCCAATGGAATTAAACCTATCAAACCAGGAGCAGGAACGCATTGTCGGGCAAATGACGCGTGCCATCACAGATAGTTTGTCTATGGAGCAGCGCAAAGGCTACCTCTTGAATCCGCGCCGCACCTTCACTTTGCAGGGGATGATCGAAGCCGTCCATGAAGCGGATGGCGTTACGAAACAGATGCTGGAAGCGCGTCGCCAGAAAGTGGCGTTCCTTCAGGAACTGCTTGAGGCCGACGACGAACAACGCGATGCCATGATTGAAGAGTTTGACGCCGATATTGACGAAGAATTCTTTCAGATGATGTCGGTCATGATAGAGACGGCGCTTGTGAACGGGCAACAGCAAGAGGCGGGCTATATTGCCACTGTACGCGACGAGTTGCTTGGAAAGACGACCTATGGTCAGGAAGTTCTGGCATCCATGCAGGCGCAGGAAGCAACCGTGCAAGAAGTAGCGACCGTTCTCCAGGCAATGGGCCAGAATGCAACCCGCGAATCGATACTTGATCTGGCAGTTGAGTTCAGTGAGAGCGATGACCATCTTCGCGGCGAGTTTCGCAATGGGCAATGGTCTTTTTTGC
>JAKEEQ010000197.1 GCA_022616515.1 Chloroflexota bacterium
TAGTCGTTATTTACGGAGAAGTCAATCGAAGACGAATCGCCGACATTAAACGAGCGATAACGCCCACCGACGTATGCATATTGCCCGATAAGACTCCGCTCCAGCAGGGCATCTTTCACGGCAGACCCTTCACCCACAATAGAATCCTTCACAATCGAGTTTTCAATCGTGCAGTGCGCAGCGACCGTTACATTTGGTCCAATTATCGACCGGGTGATGTGGGCACTGGGGTCTATTCGCACCGGCGGGCAGATGATCGATTCGGGATAGTGAACCTCATGACTATTATCATGCCCACCCTCACCCAGCAGATAGCGATTAGCCGCCAGCACTGCCGAAGAATTACCACAGTCCAGCCACGCTGGCACGGTCTCGATGCCAAAAATCATGCCGTCGTTCACCAGCTTTTGCAGCGCATCGGCAATGTAAAATTCACCTTTGGTCTTCTTCTCTGCATCGTTAATCTGCCAATGCAGCGCCTCCACCAGTTTGTTGCCGTTATTGATATAGTACAGGCCGATGATTGCCAGATTGGTGGGCGGGTTAGCGGCTTTCTCCACAAAACTGGTGACATGCTGGTTTTCATCCAGCATCACCACGCCATACTTGCGCGGGTCTTCCACTTCTTTGACGAAAATCACCGCATCCGTCCTGGGGTGTATGATAGTCGTAAAATCTGCCTGGAAGATGTGGTCACCGAACACAATAAAGACAGGTTCATCATCAAGGTACTGCCTGGCAAGATAGATCGCGTGCGATTGACCCAGCATCTCTTTTTGTTCAACATAATGGGCCGGGACATTGTACTCCGTGTCGATGTAGTCTGCGATCTGATCGCCCAGATAACCAACAATAAAAATATATTCGCTAATATCCAGCCCTTTGAGTGTATCGAGGATGTGGCCCAGCACAGGCTTGCCTGCCACATTAATCATGGGTTTGGGCTTGGTGTATGTGTGTGGGCGCAGGCGTGTGCCATATCCCGCCAGGGGGATGATAACTTTCATGGGTAATCCTCTCCAGTTTATAGATTCGGGCTGCGTTTATGCCATTCGGTGGCTTGCTCATAGGCAAACGCGGCGCGACAAATCACAGCTTCCTGCAAGTACGGGCCGATGATCTGCATACCGATGGGCAGATGGTTATCATCAAACCCACACGGCACATTAATGCCGCACACACCAGCGAGACTCGCCGGGAGCGTAAAGACGTCCTCCAGATACATCTGAAGAGGATCGTTACTTTTCTCCCCAATTTTGAACGCTGGTGAGGGGGTTGTCGGTGTACAGATAATGTCTACCGTCTCAAAGGCATTGTCAAAATCCAGTTTAATGAGCGTGCGCACTTTTTGTGCTTTGCCATAATACGCATCATAGTAGCCTGCCGAAAGGGCATATGTACCGAGCATGATACGCCGCTTTACCTCATCGCCAAAACCATCACCCCGTGTCGTTTTATAAGTATCCCACAGTTCATGTTCGTTCTTGCGATTCCCGTACCGGACCCCGTCATAGCGGGCCAGATTGGCCGATGCTTCGGCTGGTGCAATCAAATAGTAGGTGGACAGCGCATACTTTGTGTGGGGCAGGGAGATTTCGTGAATTTCTGCGCCCAGCGCCTCTAACTGTGCAATCGCTGCCCTTACCGCTGCTTCGGTTTGCGGCTGCATCCCATCCACAAAATACTCTTCCGGAACGCCGATCTTTAGCCCTTTGACACCATCGCGCAGTGTGGCGACATAATCCGGCACAGGCTCGTTGATGCTGGTGCTGTCTTTGAGATCATAACCGGCGATGATATGCAATAGATGCGCAGCGTCCTCAACGGTTTTGCCGAATGTACCTATGGTATCGAGGGATGAGGCAAAGGCGATCAATCCATAACGGGATACGCGCCCATATGACGATTTGATGGCAACTACTCCGCAGTATGATCCCGGTTGGCGAACACTGCCGCCGGTATCTGTACCCAGCGCCAGCGGGGCCATGTTCGCCGCGACTGCCGCCGCGCTGCCACCGCTCGAACCGCCCGGTACACGGGTGGTATCCCACGGGTTGCGTGTCGTATAGAACCCGGAGTTCTCCGTGGAGGACCCCATTGCAAATTCGTCGGTGTTGGTTTTACCAAGAATAACAGCCCCGGCATCAATCATTTTCTGAACAGCCGTGCCGTTATATTGGGGAATGAATCCATCAAGAATCTTTGAGCCGCAGGTGGTGGGGATGTCTTTCGTACTCAACACATCCTTAACCGCGACCGGGACGCCCAGAAGTGGTGCATCGTCTCCGGCGGCAATACGCTTATCGGCTGCATCAGCGGCTGCAAGCGCCTTTTCCGGGGTAACTTTCAGGAAGGCTTTGATGTCACCATCGACCTGTTCAATGCGGTCAAGATACGACTGCGTAAGTTCGCGGGCGCTGATGTCTTTACTTTTTAATTTCTGGCGTACTTCAAGTAGGTTTTCAATCATTGCATAATCGTTCTGTCACGTAGCTAAAACGTTACGCATTGTACCATACTTTATACATGCAGGGACGTTACCGCATTATAGAAAATTAATAGAATGTGTGGTGGACAGTCCATCTGCCGACAGACTGCCCCACCAGCTTATACTTTAACAGTGGCTCGTCTGATCATTGAACCACCGGAGGTGTGTACCCCGGAGACGCTCGCCCCACCCTGATAGGAAATCTTAGAACCGCCAGTGGCATTCGCATACAGTTTGCCATCAATATTCAACTGAACTTTGCTGCCACCAGTCGCGTTCACCATCGCATTATCAGCAATAAAGTCGGACAAATCGACCTTCGCGCCACCAGTGACATTTAACTTGATGTCTTCCGCGCTGCCAGTCAGCCTCATCCGGCTGCCGCCGCCGATGTCCGCTGCCAGATCACCCGCTTTCAAGTCACCCGTCAGATGCCCGCCGCCTGAGATAGCGACCGCAAAATCATCACCAGACTCAAAGCCAGAAATGGTTGCGCCGCCGCCGCCACTTATCGCCAATGCGCGAAGTTCAGGCATGGTGATGGTCGCTCGCAGATGTCCACTCCGCGTACCGCCCGGTTTGCCTGAAGTGTTCAATCCGAAATGAATGGCTGTCCCGCGCTGCTCAACATCCAGAACATCCAGATATACGTCGGCTACATCCAGTTCGATGCTGTAAGCAGCACCCCGGACAATCTCGGCGTGAAATCCGTGACTGAATGACAGGCTATCAAAATCTACGAATTCCTTCTTTAGAATCGCCATGATTAACTCTCCTGTTAAATTATTAAAGTTCACGCTCAATTTTCTTGATTTGATATTTATTTTATCAATATTTCGCGAATTTTTACAAGTTAGTAGAACATGAATCAAAAAAGTGGCCTTTTGACGACCACTTTCTTTAACTTCCTGATTGGCTCACCGGATCATGGCGGGCTGACGGGTGACTCCGTTACACTGACAGTAGTCGTCACGGCATTGGCTTTGCTGAAATCTTCCATGCTGACATCGCCGATGCGGAAGATAAATGTCGTCACCGTACTGGTTCCTGCCCCCACACACTGAAACGTCACGCTTCCACTGTTGGCTTCATCCGAAGTTGTATTCTGTATTTGCACCGCCGAAGATGTCTCCGACCGGGCGGTCACGCCGATGGGACCACCAAAATCAGGAGCGGGCTGAAAACTGAACGTAATCGTCTTTACCTCACCCACAACACAGCTAACAGACGACGGAGGAGGCGAGGTGTAGCTCGGCTTGACATAGGCTGAAGGGGTTGGTGTGGGCGTACTGGCAGTACCCGTCGGGGTTGGTGTTAGTGATGCCTCAAAGCCGGGTGGCGTCGGTGATGCCTCGACCACATTAACCGTAGTGTGGGCTATGTTCGCGTTGCTCATGTCATTTTCGGTAACGTCCCCTACCCGGAAAATCTGGATAGTCACAGTACTGGTTCCCACTGCAACACAATTAATCTCAACGAAACCGTCATTGACGGCATCTGAACTTGCCTGCTGAATAATCACCGAATTCCCACTGAGATCAGCCGCGACACCGATGTCTCCCGGAAAATCAGGCGCAGCCTGAAAGCTAAAGTAAATACGTTCGATGTCGCCAACGACACAGTCCAGTGATACGAGTGGAAACAACAGAAAGCTGGGCTTCACATATTCCGAAACCGTCGGTGTTGCGCTCGGAGCAGGCAGCGTTCGCGGGCGGCGGGGCGGTGTGTTGGTTGGGGATGGATTGCTGCCCGGCCTCACGATCACCGGCGTAGGAACGGTCGGCGTTGGCGTTATACCTTCTTCAACCGTCAATGTCAGGTCTATACTGGCTGCTTTGCTGAAGTCATCAAGGGTGACATCACCAATGTGGAAAATATACACAGTGATGATGCTTTGCCCTTCGGCAATACAATCAATGGTTACCGTACCTGCATTGGCTTGATTAGAGTAGGCTCGTTGAATACGAGCGATATTCTGTGATTCCAAAATTGCCGTCACACCTATCGGTGGTCCGACCTCTGGCGCAGGTTCGTAGGTAATATCAATGAACACCGACTCTCCTTCAGCACAGGTAACATCTGTAGGAACCGTGATAAATTGCGGCAATGGATAGTCTTCGTTGGGCAGCAACACGGTCACCGGAATAATCCCACCTTCTTCTGAAGGCAAAACAGAGACAGTGATGGTTGCCTGTCCTTTGGCCCGGCAGTGAATCTCCAGATAGCCACTACCCGTGCCGTCGTCCACAATGTTGCGAATGTCCACGACGGTGGAATCAGAGATGGTCGCGTCCATGAAATCACCCTTATACGTCACGGGCACGTCAATCTGGTCCCCAACATAACAGGTAATGGCGTTGGGTATTGTGACGGTTGGTGGCATGGTCGGCGTGGTATCGCCCTGAGTGGCGGTGCGGTCATTGGCGCGGAAATAAATGCCAA
>JAKEEQ010000198.1 GCA_022616515.1 Chloroflexota bacterium
ATACTTGTCATTGAACTGTCCTCCTAAGTTGGTTGGTTTGCTGACTTCCCATCTTGGGAGACAGTTCTTTTTTGTCAACCCTATTTCACATAGAGCGTTATATACGATTGAGCGCCCATTTGTTTTCATAGATGAAGTTGTCATTTCACCCGATGGCACGCGACTGGCAACTTTTTCGACGTCGGGCATGATCTACATCTGGACTATCCCCTGAACACACATTTCTGTACCGAAGTATAAGAGAGAACCGTCTCCCATAGTTGCGAAGGCGGTTCTTTTGCTTCTATGTGGCTACTCCGTCGTACGGCGGCGATTATTGTGAATCATGCGCCGCGCTTCCTCCACCGAATTGACGAGCACCTTGCGATTGGCACCACCAGAAAGTGTCCCGCCGATGATGCCCAATTCCAGCAGCGAATCCATGATGCGGGCAGCGCGGGGATAATCAATGCCCATGCGCTTTTGAATCTGCGACACTGAAGCGCGTCCCTCTGCTACGACCATTTGCAGCGCTTCTTCCAATATCGGGTCAAGTTTGGACAGGGCTTCGAGGCGCGTCATGCTCTGTTCCCACGGCGCAACCCGCTTTTCAGGCATAGGCATCGCCCCGGTTTCAATCTGTTCGGCTTCCCACGCCTGCCAGTACAGCAGAATCTCCTCGATTTCCGGGTCGGTGATGAGGCAGCCCTGCAAACGAGTCGGGCCAGCCGCGTCCGGCGCAAGGAAGAGCATGTCGCCGCGTCCAATCAACGTCTCTGCGCCAACCGTATCGAGAATCACCCGCGAGTCAACGCCAGACGCCACCGAAAACGAAATACGCGCCGGGAAGTTGGCCTTAATCAGGCCGGTGATGACATCCACGCTGGGGCGCTGGGTGGCGACAATCAGATGCATGCCTGCCGCCCGTGCTTTCTGGGCCAAACGAGTCAGGGTTTTTTCCGTCTCATCGGGGCGCGACATCATCAGGTCGCCGATTTCGTCAATGGCGATGACGATGTAGGGCAGGTGATCTTGCTGGCGATCCTCACCCAGAATATCGTTATAGGCTTCAAGGTGACGGGCATTTTCCATTTCGAGCAGTTTATAGCGGCGGTCCATTTCGCGGGCCGCCCAGCGCAGCACCCCGATAATACGCTCAATATCGGTTTCCACCGGGCCTAGCAGATGGGGCAGCCCGGCAAAGCGCGTCAACTCAACCATCTTGGGATCGAGCAAAATCAAACGAACTCGCTTCGGGCCATTGTTCAAAATCAGCGAGGTAATCATTGCGGTCAGACACACCGATTTACCGGAGCCGGTCGTCCCCGCGACAAGCAAGTGCGGCATGCTTGCCAGATCAGCCACTACCGGATCGCCCGATACGTCACGTCCCAACGGCACGGCCAGCGGATGGCGCATCTTGCGGAAGAATATCTCGGTCTCCATCACGGAGCGAATCGAGACGATGCTTGGCTCGCGATTGGGCACTTCAATCCCGACGTAAGAAAATCCCGGTACGGGCGCTTGAATACGCAGCCGTTTCGTCGAGAGCGCCAGCGCGAGGTCACTCGACAGGTTGGCAATTTTGCTGACGCGGGTGCGAATGAGGTTGACGTTGCCTTCTTCATCAATGATCTCTTTAACCGGCGATACAGCGTACTGCGTCACGGTTGGCCCCACGCGCACGTCAATCACATCCGCATCAATATCAAATTCGCCCATTGTGTTCTCGATGATGCGGGCATTGGTGTTGACCTCGTCTTCGGTGGGGAGTTTGAGGTCCGCATAATTCAGCAGTTCCAGCGGTGGCAGCGTTATATCACGCTTATCGGACCAGATATAGCGGTCCTGAAAGCCATCTACGTGGAAATAACGCTTGCCCTCAAGGGTGCGGCGCTGAGCAAGACTCACCGGGGCGGCAGCAATCGGCGTAGGCACTGTAGTCGAATTGACCGGGACCTTGACCTCTTCGCCGTTGATGATCATGGTCTTAAAGTCGTTATCTTCACCATCATCTTCGGGCAATGGGGTGTCGACGGGTTTTTCCTCGGCGACTGGCGGCTTTTCCGGTGCAGCGTCAACTCTGTCCTCAGATGTAACGACAGGCACACTGTCAGCCATAGAAAGTTGAGGCGGCGGTGCTTGTCGCGGAAGGTTAGTGGGTGGCTGGATGTTCCGCCGACTTGGTTCTACGGCGGGCGTTCCATCCGGCTCTAGATTCACTGGAGCACTTTGAATCGTTTCTGATTCGGTTTGGACTGGCGTTTCATCCGGCGGGATATGCGGGGCAGCTTCAATTTCATCCAGCACATCATCAACCGTCATCATTACTTCCGCCGCCGAGGGTTGTGGCTCAATCTTGACAGGGTCATGCTCGACGGGGTGCTCAACTTCCACCGGGGCCTCACGCTGCATCCGTTCACTGAGCGCCTGCAATCCATTCCCAAGCGCAAGCAGTACGTAACGCAAATCACGGCGGCTGATTCTAAATATCACGGTCAGACTATACAGCAGCAGCATACTCAAAACGGCGATGGAAATGGTGGAACTTCGCGTGACTTCGGTCAGCAGCGAACTGATCGTCCAGCCGACATATCCGCCGCCTTTGCCAGCCCGCGCCAGCGCCCGGCCTTCATCGCTGAAGGACAGTAGATGAAACAGACCTTCAAGGCTGACGAAAGCCAGTTCCATCGCGACGATGCGTACCCAGTTAAATTTAATGGTGATGCCGATCTTGGGCAGCAGGAAAATTACGCCCAACGCCAGCAGGGTCAGGGCGACGACAAACGCGCCCAGCCCGAACCATTGCAGCAGCGAATTTGCCAGCGGTGTGGATAATGCAGCCTCGCCTGCTGGATTAATCAGCGCGGCAAATGTCAGGATGCCAATCGTAATCAGGGCCAGCCCACCCACTTCATCCGACCAACTCGGCATCTTTTCCTGCCAGCCCTCGAATGCATACGGATCTTCGAGAAATTTCTGTATGCTGGCAGCAATGCCTTTATCGGGTTGCTTCTTATCGGTGGGTTTGGATGATCGACTAGCGGTATCTTTCTTGCTGGTAGCCTTGTCCGCCATAAGTTCCCCATTTGTTTTCTGGTGCTTCCTTATTTTACCACGAGGCACCTGCTGTCTCTACCGGAGATTGTTGGCAAATTGTTGTGTCTGGCTTACGGCTTCTGCTGCTCCCAGTGAACAAGAGCCTCAATTGCTTCCGGTGTACCGATGGCTTTTAGGGCGCGTTCTATATTCGCAACCATCCAAGAACTACGGTTCCAATTGTCCAGTGTGAGTTTGGCAGTGAGGCCCGGCACAGCCGCAGGATGGCGAAGTTCCCGAATCGATCTCGCTGCTACTTCTACCTCATAATCATTCCCTTTTTGCAGCCACTCCAACAATATCGGCATTGCTCTCATTTCGCCCAGGTACCCAATAACTTCAAGCGCAGTTGCCCTATCATACTGTTCCTCCATTATCATTCTCTCAAGTTCATGATAGACACTCTTATCGCCCAAGGTGGCAAGTACAAAGATTATGTAGGGATATGGATGCTCTTGATACGATTGTCTCAACTCATCCATTCGTTTTTGGACACGTAGAAGCGTTACTCTTTGTGCCTTCACAAAAGCATCTCTTAATATTATCAGCATGGTAGAAGTGTCGCCGAGGAAGTCGCCATCCAGAATACGATTGACTAGACCAATGATTGCTTCTTCACGTTCTTCCATGTCATCCTGATTGTGTTGCTGTGACTGATTGCTCACGTTACCTCCTCAAAAATCGCCATCTGGCTGGGTGTGCCGACTTTTTCATCTTCGGGTCCAATAGGCAAAAAATGCACAGAATAACTATACATCTTGCTTATTTCCTCTGCCCATGCCTCAAATTCAGCGCGGGTCCACTCACAACGGTGGTCACGATGGCTTTCAGGCACACTCAAGTGTCCTGGTTCTTTGTGATTTGCTTAAACCGAGCACTTTTTCCCTCTAACCAGCGTTCAATCTGAGATTTGTCAGAAAATCCTTCTTTTCGGATGAGCCTCGCCATCAGTCTAAGCGTGTTAAATGCAATACTTTCTGCCATACTCACTTCGCGCAATGTCAGCGGGTAGTCAGACGGCGGGTTTGGACGTCCGTGTAGAATTGGTCCTCGATACTTCCCGTAAAAATGTTTGTAGATATCACCGATAATTGAGGCCATTACAGGGATGCCTTCACCCTCAGGTGCATCCAAAGGCAAGGGAAACGATGCTGGAAAGTCAACTGGTGAATCCTTGCCAACAGTTCCGTAAATCAGTCCAGCAAGTTTCTTCCTAAGCTCTTCACCATCTGCTAGCGATCCGAGCAAGCTGTCAACACATACGATATAGTAAGATATAGCATCTCTATACCGTAACGCTTTTTGTCCATTATCATACCAATCAAGGGCTACACGTAACTGTTCAGCCACTTCAGTTTTTGCTGTCAGAACGGTGTTGAGATCATCCAATCCAAAATAGCGCATCAAGTCCAGTGTATTCGCATTAATGTGGTGCTCCTGAATGATTTCCCGGTGTTCTCCAAAGTATTTTTTCTGAAAGCTATTATCCGATGACACAGTTGCATAATATATAGTGGCATCTGGATAAGGATATGGAGCCACGTGTTTGACACTTCCGCTGTTCATTTGCTCGGCTTCGGAAGGCTTCTTAGAGTTAGCGTGAGTCCATGATACGAAGCGGAGAACCTTTAGCGCGTCTACGACATTGATTTCTACTTTATGCCCGATACTTTCCTTGTCACCGTACACAATCATTTCCAGATAACATAGATCGTCAGGGACGTTATGAATAAAGAGACTTTTTTCGCTTTTAGCAACCTCGGCAAACTCAGATGAGGAAGTTCCCGCACGGAGTGTGCAATTGTGTAACTGAATGTCGTTAACCTCGAAGAGCCGTATATTTGACAGAGGCACAAACACTTTCACCTCGCGGTCATAGGTCTGTTCAATCTGCTCCATATACTTTGCAGCGAATTCTTCGGCCTCAGTCTCTGATAATGGTTTATCACCGAGTTCTTTACGAATTTGTCGATTAATGACCTTTAAAGAGCGTTCACCTATCTTACCATCTGACTGTTCGTATGCTACTTTCAGTAGATCTATCCATGTCACGAGATGTTTGGAACCCCAACGTCCGCCCTCAGCCTCCACGCGCTCTCCTGAGTGAAGTGACAGCAAATATTCTTTTACTTTCTCATAGATTGCAGCTTGCGCTTCTGCATTGAGTGGCATTGTAATCTCCATCTATTGCTCATTTTCGACGCAGTGTTACCTGCTCCGAACGCTTAAACAAAAAACGGGGCTACCTTTGCAGGCAACCCCGTGTACATGGTCTGGTTTAATGTCAGGCGAACATACAACAGGGCTGCTGTGTGCAATGTAATGGGTTTATGGCAGGCTTGTATGCAAAGAAATCGTCCGTGGACAGGTGGCTGTATAGGTTTGGATATTGGGTCAAGGTCGCCATTTTTTGCCCTATGAAATGTGTAAACTGTGGATATTGTAACACACTTCAGTTACGGACGTTGACCATCATGGAAATAAAAGTCTTCTTCATAAAATCGCCATAGGCTTGGGCGGCATTGGTGAAAAGCGTTTCTATATCACCAATATTGGTGAACGGGTCGAGGGTGATATTCACGACATCCTTAAGGATATTGCGCTGCCATGTGCCGACAATTTGACCATCAACGACAATCATTGGCTTAAAAATGCCGTTATTGCCCGGCACAATTTTCCCGGCATGTTCGGGAGCAAGGACCGCATCGCGATCTTTGTAGCCCAGCAAAAATTCATCGAACCCCGGCAGCAAATAGGTATTTGGGTGAGATTTGTCCCACGTTGCTACACTATCACTGCCGACCCAATAATCAGTACCATCAATCACTTCAGAAGTTAGTGCTGCTTCGGCCAGCTCAATGCCCAATCTGGCATCAGTAGCGGTGATGCCTGCCCACCGCGCCAGATCATGGTCGGTGGCTGGTCCATGACTGGTGAAGTAACGCCCGGCGAGTTCGGCGAGACCTTCCTCACGCGAAAGGCTGCGCTGTTCGGGCACCCATTCATCGAGCAGCACGAATGTTTGCTGTTTGCCCTGCATTGGCCCCATGCAGATGACTCCCGACTGCGCTATATACCACAGAATATGATAGCCGCGCTGTCCCGTCGTGCTGATGCCCGCCTCTTCGAGGATGTTCAGCATCTCCTTACGTGTCAGGCACTTGCCGCCGTTCAGTGCATCAATGAAGAGGTCCTGACACTGCATGATTGTTTCAACCATGAGACCCAACTGCTCCAATCGACGCGTATCGGTCGCAATCATGCGCGAAGCCATCAAGTCCAGCATCCATTTTGCATCTTCGGGCGGGATGAAATGAATGGTGCCGCGCATAGGCCATGTCCGCAGAATTTCCCTGTCGGCAATTGCCTGTTCGATGCTGGTCATCGTGGCGGAATTCGTCCGCAAACCCACCGCCCACAGGGCATGATTGTAATCCTGTGCCTGCATCGCGCCCATCCACCGGACGACCTCTGCCGCCGTTTGCAATTTATCGCCGCTGATACGCTGGTTGGCTAAACGGCGCAGGCCAATTTCCTTGTTTGCCATGTTCACCCCACTATCTGGCCCAGGGACTACGGTAGGTCTTGAGTTCAATTTCATTGAGCTGGATGTGATCTGGCTGTGTCAGGCCCCAGCGCACGGCCCCGGCAATATCTTCAGGCTGTAACATGCGCTCCATGATTTCCGGGGGTTGGGGATCGTTGCCCATTGCCCACCACGGCGTCGCAACGGCGGCTGGATTCACGGTAAAGACGTGAATACCATTACTGCCCAACTCAGTCCGCAGTGCCTCCGTGAAACCCTGCACACCCCACTTGGCGGCACAGTAAGCCGTCCGGTTATTGAAGCCGTATTTTCCCGCTACCGACGAAATCTGGACAATGGTTCCGCTGTTTTTAGCAAGCATCGTCGGCAGTGCGGCTCGTGTCATTAAATATACGCTTTTCAGGCATGAATCAATGGTCGCATCCCACAGAGTTTCATCAGTATCCAACAGCGAGGCAGGCGGGCCATACCCGGCATTATTGATTAGAATGTCAATCGTACCGAATATCTCAACGGTGATGTTGACGATGTTCTGGCAGTCGGCTTCAACCGTTACATCACCGGGACACACCGCCACATCAACGCCACTTTCGGTGAGTTCATCACGCAGGGCGTTGAGTTTATCCTCGCGGCGGGCAGTGATCATCAGATGTATGCCATGGGCGTTCAGTTCGCGGGCAATTGCCACGCCGATACCACTGCTGGCCCCGGTAACGATAGCTACCTTGTTTTCGAGTTGCATTGACAGTTTCCTTTCTTTATTGTTATTTACTCCACCTTAACCCTCCCCGCAAACGAGGACGGAATCCATCTCCCTCACAAACGCTTGAGAGAGCGACGCTTGTTGGAATCGAACGACAATCCCGTGTTCGTAACGCGGGCGCTCACGCTACGGAGCCATTCGCTCAGAGGCAACTCGCCATTGCACAGCAGTTCGTAGGGGCCGACCGATGTGTTGGCCGCTGGTGACACCCCCGCCAACCGCAAAGGTGGGAGACCGAGAGGGGATAAATGGTTATATCCTCAGCCCGTCCTTCTTGCCACATCGTTTTGGGGCAAACCGGGGCCGTTCAACTCTGCTTGCCCCACAATTCGAGCAGTGGTCCATCGCTGCCATACACGGGGTCTTGATCGGGCAGCGGCACAGTTCGAATATTTTCTAGAATTCGCTCATCTGGCTTCTCTCGCTGCAAGTCCCAATTTTCCTGCCCGGCAGGGTAACCTCCCACTACCTGAAAATCTGCTGACGCGCCTTTGTTGCAATGCCCGGTTCCAGCAGGCAAAACCACGACATCCCCCGCCTCAACCCGCAGCAACTCTCCCGCTGGTCCACCAAACAAAACGTCAGCGTGCCCCGCCACCACGCCCAGCACTTCATCAGAATTTAGCGTGGAAACCCCGTTGCTCGCAGCGGTGAGGAGCGCTGTTCTCCTTTCTAAATGTAATACGCATACCCATCACACCGATGGTGAGGTTGACAATATTGATAGCCAATCCCCTGTATCGTTTCGGTGGCGGTTTTGATGTTGAAAAACCCGGATGCACGAACGGCAACCCGCCCTATGTAAGTGCCTGTTCGCTTGCCCTGAGTGACCACCGCCTTCACCCTATCGCCTGTCTGGAAACCCTTGACCGTGCGCTGTTGTTTGGCACTGGTGCGTGGGAAGCCGTACTTATCCACCCGGCACATCTGCCGTGATTGACGTCCGGTGGCGGTGATGATTAGAGGACGCATCGTTTCAGGGACAAAGACCTGCTCGCCACTGTCACCGACACAGACCGCATCCATCCAGTGGATTTTGGAATAACCCTGACGAATGCGATTGTATTTGGTGCGTGCGCCAGTGTCAATCTCAATGGGCAATCCGGTTGCTTTCAACTGCTCATATAACGCCCATCGGGTGGCATTAATAGCTGCGGCAGCCTTCAAGGGCTGTTTGGCTTGTGCTTGTATCTCAGGATAACCGAATTCAGCAGCAGTCCGGTTGCCTTTTTCCCGATTACAGGGTTCACAGGCGATGGTGAGGTTGCTCACCCGATGGCTACCGCCCCGTGTTTTGGGCACGATGTGCTCGACCTCAAGTGGTACATCTGTCACCCCACAGTATACACAATGTCTACCCCACTTTTCGAGCAGATACTCACGCACTTCATAGCCCTGCAAGGTTCCCTGTTGATACTGAATCCCAGTGATTTCGGGATTCTGCATTTTCTGCGTATCGAAGCGGGTTAATTCCATTGCCAGATG
>JAKEEQ010000199.1 GCA_022616515.1 Chloroflexota bacterium
CATCTGGCAATGGAATTAACCCGCTTCGATACGCAGAAAATGCAGAATCCCGAAATCACTGGGATTCAGTATCAACAGGGAACCTTGCAGGGCTATGAAGTCCGCGAATACCTGCTGGAAAAATGGGGACGCCATTGTGCGTATTGCGGGGTAACCTATGTACCTCTCGAAGTTGAACACATTGTCCCCAAAGCACGCGGCGGCAGCCAGCGGGTGAGCAATCTCACCATCGCCTGTGAACCCTGCAATCGGAAGAAAGGCAACCAGACCGCTGCTGAATTCGGCTATCCTCATATTCAAGCACAGGCCACAAAGCCATTAAAGGATGCTGCCGCCATCAATAGTACCCGTTGGGAGGTGTACGAGCAATTGCAGGCCACCGGATTGCCGCTTGAGGTTGGTACGGGCGCACACACCAAATATAATCGCATCTGTCAGGGCTATCCCAAAACGCACTGGCTGGATGCGGTTTGCGTAGGGAACAGTGGCGAGCAGATCATTGTCCATCCTGCCTTGAAACCGTTAATTATCAGCGCCACCGGGCGACAATCCCGCCAGATGTGCCGTGTAGACAAGTATGGCTTCCCGCGCACTGGGGCGAAACAACGGCGCATGGTCAACGGGTTTCAGACAGGGGACATGGTGAAAGCGATTGTCACCAGCGGCACGAAAATCGGCACTTACACCGGGCGGGTTGCCGTTCGCGCATCGGGCCGTTTCAACATCAAAACTGTGACCGAAACCGTGCAAGGAATTGGTTACCAGTATTGTCAACCGCAACATAGGAGTGATGGTTATGCGTACACGTTTGTCTGAGCAGGGGGCGAACACTCAACCGTCGACAAACAGATCCGTTTTCCTCACCATCGCTAAAGCAAGGGGTCTCTAAACAGAGGTTTCCCGATGACCTATCTCATCCGACCCATGCAAATTTCTGACATCCGGCAAGTGATGCACATTGAACGGCGCAGCTTTTCGATGCCGTGGCCTTCCTTTGTCTATGTCCACGAAATCAACCACAATCAAGATGCGTATATGGGCGTTATTGAGATTGTGCAGTCGGGAGAGTCAGAGGAAAAGCGGTTGGGACTTTCGAGGCTCTGGACGCGCGAAGCCCATTCACATACCCCATTGGCTGCTTACGGCGGGATATGGATGGACGGCGACGAAGGACATATCAGCACGATTGCCAGCGCACCGGATTATCGCGGGCAGGGTTTTGGAGAGTTGATGCTGATTGCATTAATTGGGCGGGCACTTTCCATGCAGCGCAAGCGCATTGTTCTGGAAGTACGCACCAGCAATGAGGTTGCCCAGAAACTATACTTCAAATACCAGTTCAAAATATTCAATACACGCTACGAGTACTATCCTGACAATCAGGAAGACGCCTACTTCATGGTGCTGGATGGTATTGATGAGGCGTACACGCAGATGCTGGGTGAACGCATTGCCGCCTTTCGTGATAAGGTAGAATTTTCGGACTCGTATTCCGGTTTCATTGATGCCTGATTTTTTGCGTTTCCAGCGTCTCGGTTTCTCATGTAACCCATTTCGTGTGCTCACCAATGAGGAGTGGGCCATTCTGTCTGTGATACCTTCACCTATCCTCGACATTATTGACAACACCAACCACCACCTCCAGCTAATCGGGGATATAGGGCGCGGCAAGACCACTCTCTTGCTCGGAATTTATAGTCATTTCCAGCAATGCGGCGTTGATGCCAGCTACGAATATATTCCAGAAGGGCAGCGCCATTTCAAGACCCGGCAGTTACCTGATGTGTTTTTGTTGGACGAGGTGCAGCGCCTGACATGGAGAGAACGCAGGCGACTCTTTAAGCAAGTAGCACAAGGGGCGCGGCTGATTTTTTCCACTCACCGGGATATGCAGAATGGATTTCAGCGACGAGGGCTGGCGCTGGAAATCATTGACGTGAAATCACTCTATGACGGACAGATATTGTTGGAGATGTGGCAGCGCCGACTCGACCACTTCCGAACCGGCGACTCACCTGTTTGTCTCACGACAGATGGTGTCGAATTTCTGCTGGATGTGTTTAGAAATGACCGGCGCAGCATGGAGCGATTTTTGTATGAGGCGTTTCAAGTCCTCGAAACGCCACAACCTCTGAACCGCGCGTACCTGTCAGACTTTAGAAAACCGATTCGCTCTGAGCAGGCTTAGCTGCCGGATACAGCACAAATGGCATCAACCCCTGTATATCCTTGCCGCGTGGGATGTCAATCTTCACCACAACATTCCAGATGATATTGATGTAGTGGCCGCCGTAGCTCCATGGTTCCAGTGGCAGCATCATGTTAAAAGGATAGTACAACGGCATACCACTGCTGAGTTGTCCGAGGTAAAGTTGGATGGGCGGAGTACTTCCTAGATCTCGATCACCTCGACCTTCGGTGTGCCACTGGACGTACAACTCAATGGCACGAGCGTTGATGTTGCTTTCGGGCATGATGTCAACGCGCCCTATGATGCTGCTGGCGGGGTCAAAACGCCGTAAACCACCACTGATTTCTTCGCCGTTTTCTAGACTGATGGTAATCTGAACAGACATTACTGCACCACCTGTGGTGAAACGATCACTTCATATTCTCGTTTGATGTCAAGCATTCCGGGGCCGTCGATTTCTACTTGAACAAACCACTGTATCTTATTGCGACGGGCACTGAAGGTATGCATACCATTTGGCGGAATTTTCACCTTCCACTCGTCTTGAATGATATGGCCTCTGGGAAATGTCTGGGGTGGATAACCAAACTCGTCGATCTTATGATCGTGAGTAACCGTCACGGTATCTGTGCCGCGTTGATAGGTTGCCGACTCACGCATAATAAGCCGGAAAATGTATTGCTTGACCGGGATGTTGCGTTTGAATTCGTGGCGATAGGACATGGCAAATTCCTCGCCGATGCCCACCTGTGTTTTGGAGATAGCAATATCAGGGGCACCATAATACATCCTCTTTATGACGCCCAGAATGACAATGCCCCACAGGATCAGCGTAAAAAGGAAGAAAAAGGCCGAAAATGCAATAGCCCCGAAATCAAAACCACTGACAACTGGCACGAACACAGCTACACAGGTAAAGATTACCGCGAGAATGAGGGCTACTCCATACCCGCCTGAGCTGCTTTCACGTAATTGATGCACGTTATCCCCCCTTCCAGATATCCACTGTAATTAATCTTACAGCGAATTATTCTTCGAGCCAAACGCCCGGCAAGTTCTTAGGTACTTCAATATTTTTGAATTTGGGTGTTTTGCGTGCGCCATGCTCCTGAACCCACGGCCACATTTTTCGCAAGCCACGCGCAAGTGGTGTTTCGTAGTCTTCAGGCAGGTCGAAAGCATCGCGAACTTTCTTATGGACCGCATAAGCATGGACCACCTCATGGCGGGCAGGCAGATAGCGGATTTCCGGCTCAATGCCCATTACGTCGCCGACTTCCCTCGCCAGTTCATTGACGGATACCGGCGTATCCGCGCCGAGGTTAAAGATTTCATTGCGGGCATCAGAATTCATGGGAGCCTGGGCCAGCACAGGAGCGACATCGCCGACATATGTAAAGCCGCGCGATTGTTCACCGCTGCCGAATATGGTCAATGCTTTGCCCTGCATAAGCTGGTTCATGAAAATGCCGATAACATTCCGGTAGCGGTCTGCTACATTCTGGCGCTCGCCATAAACGTTGTGTGGACGGAAGATCGTATACGGCAGTTTGAACATGTCGTAAACCTGATGAATGTCCTGCTCACAGGCATACTTGGCGATCCCATACGGGTCTTCCGGCTGGGGCTTCATATCTTCTGTCATGGGCGGCGGGGCGCTGCCGTAAACAGCAATGGATGAGGTAAATACAAAATGCTCCGCGTCATAATTGACGGCAGCGTTCAGCAGATTTACCGTGCCAATGAGATTGTTGGTATAGTTGAAACGGCGAATGAAATGGCTCAGCCCTTCGGCAGCATAGGCTGCCAGATGATAAACGTATTTGGGCCGATGTTCGGCAAACATACGGTTGACCGTTTCATGGTCGGTGACGCTGGCTTCGATAAACTGCGCATTTTCATTGACGTTATCGCGATAGCCGCCGCTGAGATCATCCATCGCAAGCACATTGAAATTCAGGTTTACAAGCGCGTCAACCAGATGCGACCCCATAAAACCAGCCGCACCGGTGACGAGTACTGTGTCAGTCATGGGTCCTCTTCTATTTCTATGCCACAAACGACGCGCTAGGATACCACAATCGACGGAACTTTTGAAACAGGAGTTACGTTTAAGTCAAGACAGCTAGTTATTTTTGGAGGAGCCTCATGAGGCGTTTACTGGGTTTTGTAGTATTGCTCGTGATTGTTGCTGGAGCGGGGTCGTGGTTGGATACAGCGAATGCGTGTGGCGGTTTGTTCTGCCAGAACATCCCGGTAGACCAACAGGCCGAACGTATCATCTTTGCCGTAAATGACGACGCGACCATTTCGGCGTATGTGCAGATCAATTACACGGGGTCTGCCCCTGATTTTTCGTGGGTTGTCCCCGTGCCGAGTGTGCCAGAGTTGGATGTTGCCGAGGTGGAGACATTTGATGAACTGACGCAGTTAACTCGCCCACGCTTCATCGTACCGGACATGCCCGATTGTGCAATGGTGGTCATGGAAGCTGATGCAGAATCGGTGGGCGTTCCAAGCGCCAGCAGCGATGACGTTGAAGTTCTGGCACAGGGCAGCGTGGGTCCATATGACTACAGTGTCATCACCTCACCAGACCCGGATGCCTTGATTATCTGGCTGCGCGAGAATGAGTTTCGTGTGACCGAACCAATGGAACCGTTGATCCATGTGTACAACGAGGAAGGCATGGTGTTTCTGGCGATGAAACTGCAAGGGGAAGCCGGGGTGCAGGATATTCAGCCTGTAGTGATGACTTATGAATCTCACAGACCCATGATCCCGCTGAGATTGACGGCGGTGGCGGCGAACCCAAACATGGCGGTCGTGACCTGGATTTTTGCAAAGGAACAGGCATACCCTGTGAACTACGCGCATCCAATCATCAAGGACGAGGATATTCGGGTGTTTCCGTTTATCTTTGACCAGAACGGTGACCCGTTCACCAACTACCTCCAATTGGTAGACAACACGGTTGACCTCTACGAGGGTCGGGCGTTTGTCACCGAATATGCCGACGATACAGAATCGTTGATGAACGCAGCGAATGATCCGCTAGTGAAGGAACTGCTGGGTAATTACGATTATGTCACCCGTTTCCTCGGACGCATTTCACCGGAAGAGATGACGGTTGATCCAGTTTTTGATTTTGATGCTGATAGAGCCGATGTCTCTAATATTCACGACCTGACAAAGTTCGATCCTGAAGTCGTTTACGGGTGTGATGGGTCAGTAGTCGAGGTTGAATTCGATAATGATGTCGTGCCGGACGACTGGCGATAGGTTAGTTTTGCGGCGAGGGGCGTGTGTCTCTCGCCGCTTTTACCTCGTTTTGTGCTATAGTTATGCACCTGAATAATTTTTGTAGAGACTTGTTTATACCGCAGTTACCAGATAGATGTTTACAGAAGCCTTACCGGAATAAGCTCCCAACCATCAAATCCATTCTCGCTCCACTCATTTAGGCCATACAGGACACGGGTGACAGGGATTGAGAGACGGTAAATACAAGGTACAATAGGGATAAATAGCAAGTCAGGATGAAGCAGAGTGAATAGACTCGAACAGGAAATCATTGAGAAGTTTCAGCAGTTAGATAAAGCGGCTCAACAGCGTGTGTTAGGTTTTCTGGAGCAGTTAGAGCATGAGCGTCCACTGTCCGCGCTGGAACTGATGCGCCTCCCGGCGGAGGAACGTCAGCGGCGTGGGCAGGCGGCGATTGTTTCAGCAGCGGATGTGGACTTCGAGACATTTGAAGCCTACAGCGAAGAAGCCATGAATGATTGAGGACATCCAGCGTGGTGACATCTGGACGATCCGTTTTGATCCGAGCGAAGGTGACGAAATCCAGAAGATGAAAGTAGCCTGCAAAATCAGATAATCAACGTTGTAGGAACTGATGTATCTGATACCTATATTTTTAGAGTCTATAATCCATTTAACACCAAACTGAAGGATTAAACCCTTGTGTCTGATGTAATTGATAATCGCAATCAAAAGTTGGTCGATACCATCACAACCATTCTCGACTCGACGCACGCAACTCATTTTGGGTAGGCTATTTCTTCTTGTCGGGTTGGGAAGCTGAAATGAACAGTGGTGAGATCAGCGGCAATGAAGATGAATAATGAGGGATGAAACTACCGAACCTTGAAAATGTGTTGATCGAGGAAACTAAAATCACCGCTTACCTGCTCTCTGAGGAGAAGTCAGGCGGGAAATCGGCATTCTTCATGGGATTTGGCTTTACAATTGACGATTGGGAAACCCTGAGAGAATCCCTGATTCAACATGCGTCAGCACATGAGGTTAGACGCTCATTTGAAACATCGCACGGCGTTAAGTATATAATCGAAGGTAAAATGCAAACACCGGATGGTCGTTTACCACAGGTACGATCCGTATGGATTGTTGATACAGGCAAGGATGTGCCTCGCCTGGTAACCGCTTATCCGCTGGAAGAAGGAAGGTCATGATTAAAGAACACGAGCAGGTGGTACTCACAACCGATTTACCCGGCTATGACCTCAAAGCCGGTGATGTCGGTGTCGTTGTCCACATCTACAGCGATGGTGAAGCCTATGAGCTTGAGATTTTCGCACTGGATGGTCGTACGCTGGATGTCGTGACCGTCGAAGCCGAACAGGTGCGTCCGGTCAGCAAACGAGATATTCTGCATGTGCGGGAACGGTCGGCATGATAAAAGTCTGGTATGATCGTGAAGGTGACATTCTGGATTCGAGTATTTACACACCATGACTGAAGCGCAGCGAACACTTATAATCCTCAATCCAAAAGCTGGCAGCGGACGCGCCGGGAAAATCTGGTCCGAAATTGAACCCCTGCTGTGGGATGAACTTGGCGAATTGGTAGTTGCCATCACGCAGCACCCGGAAGAGGTTGCGGTGCATCTGGATAAAGCACGCGATGCAGGACTGACGCGGGTAGTTGCGATTGGCGGAGATGGCACAAATCACGCCATTGTGAACGCGATGCAGGACCTGCACCAGCGAAACCCGGATGCTCCCCGGATGACATTTGCCCAACTACCCATTGGAACGGGCCGAGATTTTGCCCGGACGCTAGGCACACCGTTCGACCCTAAAGAAGCGGTAAAGTGGATTGCTCATGCGTCACCCCACCCGATTGATGTTGGGCAGCTAGAGATTGATAACCACGAGGTCCAGCATTTCCTGAATATTGCAAGCGGGGGGCTGAGCGGAAAGGTTGCGATGAATGTCAACAATCTGAAGCGCCGCTGGACGTTGACGTTTCATCTGGCATCGTTACGTGGATTGCTTGCCTTTAGCCCGCCGCGAATGAAACTGACACTGGATGGGGAAGAATGGTATAACGAGAAGGCATGGACGTTTGTGGTGGCGAATGGGCGGATGTTCGGGCATGGGATGCTGGTCGCGCCTTATGCCGAAATTGATGACGGTTTGTTTGATGTGCTTGTCGTGGATAAAATGCCGCGCTGGGAGGCCGCGATTGCTCTCAACAGCATATACAGTGGTAAACACATCCACCGCCCTGATGTTCATTATAAACAGGCCCGCGAAGTGATCGTTGAGAGCCAGGATATGCGCCTGCCGCTCGAACTTGACGGTGAGACCACCTCCGGTGAACATTTGAAATTTTCGGTTAAAGCGGGTGCGCTCAACATGCTGGTGGGCGCGTGAATTAATCCGCAAAAAATAAGAAGATTGTAGTCAAAAACTCTTTTAGAACACATTTTCTAAATTGATGGACTTTTTGACTAACATCAACCTCCTCATCCATGTATAATGTCTACATCTTTTCGCTTCAACTCCCAAATAGAATGGATTATTCATGCACCGCGAACTCATTGCCCTCGACCTTGAAACGACCGGTCTGGACAACTATGCCGATGAAATTATTCAAATCGGGATCGTCCGTTTTCGTGAAGGGGAAATTCTCGAAACTTACAACACCTTTGTAGACCCCGGCATTCCGATTCCATCCAATGTCACAACCCTTACCGGCATCACCATTGATGATGTTGACGGCGCACCAATGATTGACGACCTGCTGGACGAGGTGGTTGGATTTATCGGTGATGCACCGGTGGTGGGGCATCGCATCAACTTTGACCTCGGGTTTATGCACCGCTATCAGGTGATTATGGATAATCCCGCTATTGATACCTATGAGATGGCGTCCGTGCTGCTGCCGAAAGCGCCGCGCTACAATCTGAGTGCGCTGACTCAACAGCTTGGTCTACAGGTGCTGGACAATGCACATGATGCATTGGCAGATGCGGTTGCGGCGGCCAATCTGTACTGGGTCCCCTGCTGGGGAGTAGTAGCCGACCCACCACCGCCC
>JAKEEQ010000200.1 GCA_022616515.1 Chloroflexota bacterium
CACGAATTGGCCGCATTCATACGGATAAATCACATCCTAAAGTAGCTTAATTGGCGATGGTATTGGGTAAGGGCGCAGCAATGCTGCGCCCCTACAGGAATCGGGTTCGAGTGCGTAACATCAATGGGTAAATAAACACCAGACACAGGTTGGGGGAGAGGTCTCACTGATGCCCGAAAATCACCTTGGGCTGATACGGTTCTTCCAGATAGGCGATATCGTCGGCGGATAACGCAATCTCCAGCGCCGCAACTGCATCTGTCAGATGATGTGGCTTGGTCACACCGACTATGGGCGCAGTAATGCCCGGCTTATGCAGCATCCACGCCAGCGCCACCTGTGCGGTTGCCTTCTCCAAGCGCCCACCGAGTTGCTGGCAGCGTTCAACAATATCGAAGTCGGTATCGTTGTAATACATCGTATGGGCGTAATTATCGCTCTTGGAACGGGTCGTTTCACCGCCTTTATCCCGCGTGCGATTGCCTGCCAGAAAACCGCGTGCCAGTGGCGACCACGGAATAAGACCCACGCCCATATCCATACACAGCGGAATCATCTCGCGTTCTTCCTCACGATAGACGAGATTGTAGTGATTCTGCATCGACACGAATTTCGTCCAGCCGTAACGTTCGGCGACATGCTGTGCTTTGGCAAACTGCCATGCGAACATGCTGCTGGCACCGATATAGCGCACTTTGCCCGCCTTCACAACATCATGCAGTGCTTCCATGGTTTCTTCAATCGGCGTGTCATAATCCCAGCGATGAATCTGGTACAGGTCAATGTAATCCGTGCCAAGCCGCTTTAAGGAGGCATCGACACCATCCATGACATGCTTGCGCGATAGTCCGGCTTGATTGGGCCCATCCTGCATCCGGTTGAATACCTTGGTCGCCAGAACGTACTCGCTGCGCTGGTTGAAAAACTCACGCATATACTTGCCACTTACTTCTTCACTGGCACCGAGCGAATACATATCGGCGGTATCGAAGAAGTTTATTCCGGCTTCAACGGCTTGCCGCACCAAGGGACGGCCTGCCTCTTCACCGAGAACCCAATCGCGCCACTGGGGGTCGCCATAACTCATCATGCCCAGACATATCCGCGATACTTCCAAACCTGTCTTGCCGAGTTTGACATATTGCATCACTGAACCCACCTCTTTGTTATTTTCGATTAATGCGTCTATCTCGTAATTTTTCCCATATATTGTGTAGGATTTCTACTTCTTTTTCAGATAACCCAAGCCCTTCAATCAACAGTACTTTGTCGTTATGCTTTAAAACAGCTTCTATGTCATCATTTCTGATATAGGTATCAATATCATCAAGAGACAGATGCTCTGCATTTTTGAGTGGTAGCGGCAAAGAACGGGCTTCACTCGGTTCAAAAGTCAGTACTCCGCCCCCATAACTGCGTCCCATAAGTTCAGAAAAGGCGAAAGTTAGAGAGTTAAGAAAGGCAGCAGTGATGATTTTCGCCAGATTGCTATCAAAAATCTTTACACGATGGATCGTATCAGTGCATGTCGCAGAAGCCTCGTTCAAAACAATCTTTGGATAATCATGAACCTGTCTCAGCATAAAAGCATCAGGAGTCCAAACAGAGGGGACAACATACCAATGTTTCCTTACACGACATTTGAAACCTTTATGAATCGCAGCTATCTCGCCGTTTTCGATATAGTGTTTGAGAGCCGTTGAAAGCTCCCCTTTGGGTCTATCAGGAATTCTCAGCAAGTAGGCAGGAACGTTTTTCCCAATTGCATTTTTAGTCCAATCATCAAGATTGAAAATAGCACCCTCTAAATGGGCTGATTTTGTAACTATCGGCTCGACATAAGCTGATAATTCATAGTTTTGCATTTCAGAATGATTCAGTACAAAGAACTGATTATGGCCTGTCACAACCCCAACATTTACATCTAACACATCGTTGGCACGGTTTAAATCCGCATGTTCACGCAATTCCCGGATGAGTTGGATTTCGGAATCATCCAGAAAATACATTGTCCACTTTTCTTTAGAGTGATCCATACGTCTGGGTGGAATATCTGAATATTCGGTTTTGATATATTCCTCCAAGCTGGCAACATCGGATAGCTCCACAGTTCGGATATATGCTCCACCTTTATCAGACCTCTCACCCAACAATAAAATCACTTCTTGCTGTATCCCATCAAACAATAAACTACGAAAAGTTATCAGAGAAATTCGACTGTATTTCTCACTGAGAAATAGGCGCAGTGGCGCTGCATAACTTACTTGAAACAACTCGGCTGGCACAACCATCGCTAATCGTCCTGATTCTTTTAGCAACAGCGTTGAAACAACGACAAAAGGCACCCAAACATTTGTCAGGCCACTCATTTTAAGACCAGCTTCAACCATCATTTCAGACGCAACATCACGATGCTGTTTTGGGAAATTTTGGTAGCGAATGAATGGCGGATTGCCGACAACAACATCGAATTTTTCTTGATTGAGAAGATATGCTTTACTATAAGCAAAGAAGTCCCCTATTTTCACATCCACCTGTAAACCTGAATTAAGTCGCTCTTTCGATTTTTCTGCTTCAGCTTGAACCAATTCGACACCCAAAAGTTGCCTGTTTATGCTTTGGACATCGGCTCCTAACGACAACAAATGCTGTGCGGTTGCTTCAAGAAATACACCATCTCCACAGCTAGGCTCTAACACTCTTGCAGCGTTGTCTTGGATAGCCCATCGGACCAAAAAATCTGCGATGACATGCGGGGTATAGTATCCACCACGGAATTTTTGTTGTTCGTAATTTTTGACCATATCTTTACCTGCTATTCATCATGAGGCGGAAGCCCTTTGTATCTAATAGAATATATGTTTTCTACCAGTTTTGCAAAGGCTTCGATTCTCAAAGTTGAATCCGGTGCAGGATAATCATTATCAATTCTGCCTGTTTTTGGATGCCCAAGTACCAAGGATATAACTTCAGCCATATGAGCCGGATCATTGACGTTTTCGCGCCCGGACAATCTTTCTAAAGTTTCTGTAATTGCTTTTCTGTGTGAACCATCAACACATGGGAAAGGAATAATAACCATGAAAGCAACAATCGCATGAGGAAAACGGCTGTGAATGGTTGTCGCCTCTGTAGCTAAATCATTAACCATATTTTGCCAATTTTTTCCTACACTCCTTTCATCATTTAGCGTTTTACTATCAAATGCGAATCGAATACCATCTGGTCTATACCCCACATCGAAATTCTGTGGTCGAACACCACCAATTACACGAACATCCCCAACCTCAACACAATTCGCCTGTTCGGGCAGCAGCGAATTCTTATTTGGTGAAACAATTGGAATATTTCCTAAAAACGCAGCAAGGGCGTTGCCAACAGCATTGTCAAATAACGCACCCAAATTCAATGAAGAGTAAGGTGGTGTTTTCGCCAGTCGTCCGCCATTTGCTTCCCAAACATGTCCGAATTGTTGCATTTCCCCAACATCAATACGTACTTGAGGCATAGGTTGAAGTTGCGGCATCCTCATCTCCTGCATCACAGTAAAAGGTGTAATAGTCATCAATCGACATTTATCGCAAACCAGCTGCCGTGCAGCCGCATTTGCTTCAACAAGTCCCATAACTGTTCGTGGTTTTCAAATTCGAGGCGTGTCAGCGGGTCGGTATAAAATTCCACATAAGCCAGCGGCGCGAGATGAAAACAATGCCGCCCCACACAGCGCATATCACCGTTGCCAACCCGTACCGTAATCGTGGTCGAGTATTCAGCGCAAAACACGTCATAACACTGGCGGAAATCTATCCAGCGGGGGATTTCAGCAACATCACGATAGAGCAGTCCGCCCTGAGTGATTGCGATAATACTGTGAATCCGCGCCATGTTCTGACCCTACGCCCCTTGCAGACAGGCCGATTGTAGCGTGTTCATCTGTTAGATAGCGAATTCTATATCCGACACTTTAAGGATGGTGTTATTAGGGACAGATAATCTGTGTAGGAGAGACCACTGTATGTACTCAACTGATGGTATGCCCCTTTCCACTTTGCTCTTTCGCCTCAGTCCTCATTGCTGCCCTAATATGACCCTACGGGAATGCTAATTACCAACCGCGTGCCTGCGCCGGGCGTGCTATTTATCTGTATCTCGCCGCCGTACAGCCGCGCCCGCTGCCGCATATTACGCAGCCCAAGCCCACGGTGTCCATTCAGCAGCGCCGTATCAAAGCCCTGCCCATCATCGCTGACGATAATGATGCAGCGCTGTTTATTGACTTCGGCAGTGATTACTATCACGGTTGCATGGGCATGACGGATTGCATTGCTCAGGGCTTCGTTGACTATCAAACAAATCGCTTCAAACACCACCGGGGCAAACGGTGGCGGAATGTCGGGCGCTTCAATCTCGATACTGAGCGACGCGGGCGGATTCAGCCGGTCTTTCAGGTCGATGAGGGTTTCGCGCACACTCATCTGGCGGCCTCCGCGCTGCCGCAGGTTCGTGATGAAACCGCGGATATCTTCAATCACATCATTCAGATTGTCGATGACCGCATCCAAGGCTTTCGCCGGAATCGTATCGGCTTGTTTCCGTAGCAAATCGACCTGCATCCCGATACCATACAGCGATTGTATCACCCCATCATGGAGTTCCATGCCGATGCGCTCACGCTCTTGCAGCAGGCGCAAACGGCCCTGTTGTTCGCTCAATGCGGCACCCGCAATCGCCAGTGCTGCATAATCCGCCATCGTTTCAATCAGCAGTTGGTCGTCATCATCGAATGGCTGACCATCCACTCTATCGCACAGGTAGAGCATCCCATATAACTGCTGCCCGACGATAATCGGCACACCGAGCAGGCTGTCCATGTGGGGATGATGCTCAGGGAAACCTACCGAACGCGGGTCATCGTGCATGTGTTCGACGCGAATCGGCTGGCGTTCGTGCATGATGGCTCCGATGAGTCCATGACCTTCAGGCGGATGGGCGATGCGGGCGCGGTCATGGGCGCTGATGCCGGCGGTCATGAAATAGCGCAGCCCGCCCCGGCCATCAGGAACACCAAGGGCAGCATACTTTGTTGCGGCCAATTCTTTGGATACCTCTGCGATACGTTGCAGCACAACTTCATAATCATGCGCCTCGGCTGCATACATCACGGCTGAGGAAATCTCTTGGATTCGGCTCAATACAGTCTTCATTGCAAATCCATGACATTTATCACTGGATACGCTGTCCAAGTCAAAATACAGTAGAATAGATTCATTAGCTATTCTACCGTAATCCAGCGGCAAGGCCAACGAGGGGCATAGACCATGGCAAAGACAATCCGCATTCTCATCGCAGATGACCACTCGGTTGTACGGGCGGGGCTGCGTTCACTCCTTGAGACACATGGGCATTTCCGCGTGGTCGCAGAAGCGGCAACCGGCGAGGAAGCCATTCATCAGGCCAAAGAACACCAACCCGATGTAGCGGTTTTGGATATTCGGATGCCGGGTGTGTCCGGGATTGAAGCCTGCCGCCAGATTGTGGATAGTGTGCCGCAGTGCCGTGTTGTCATGCTGACCTCGTATGCCGAAGATGAACTGCTGATGGCCGCTATTCAGGCTGGTGCCAGTGGTTATGTTCTCAAGCGCATTGGCGATAACGAATTGGTGCAGGCTGTCGAGCGTGTCAGCCGCGGTGAAGGGATGCTTGACCCGGCGATGACCGCTACGGTTTTCGCTGAGGTGCGGAAGGCCAACCAAGTGCAGCACGCCGCCGCCTTTGCCGAACTGACTCCGCAGGAAATGGAGTGGATTTCGGATTCGCGGGTCCCGGGATCTCGGCACGGTTTCGCGCCAACGTGTTCCGCCAACGGGGCGAGGTCGCAATGGTGCTGCGGCGCATCCCGGCAGAAATACCGGATCTGGATG
>JAKEEQ010000201.1 GCA_022616515.1 Chloroflexota bacterium
TACTATCTGGTCAATATCTACACCATTGAGGAAGCCACGCAGGATATTGTGCTCGGAGCCAGTACTGCTAATGACGATAAACTGAAGTTTGGCATCCTGCGCATCAAGCACAGCGAAGGCATCATCGGCTGGGTGGCAACTCAGGGCGAAACTGCCGCTGTTCCCAATGTCGAGGAGGACGACCGTTATCTGCACATTGAGGGCATTGAAGCGACCAAATCTGAGCTTGTGGTCCCGCTGATCATTGAAGGGCTGGTGCTGGGCATTCTCGATATTCAGAGCAACAAACTTGATGACTTTGATAAGGATGACATCGCCACGCTCGAACTGCTGGCGGCGCAACTGGCCCTCGCTATTCAAGAGGCGTTTACTTATGCCGCCGAACGTCGTCAGGCCGAGCGACTGAACGCGCTGATCGAAGCGGCTCGCGCTGTGGTTTCTATTCTGGACATTGACAACCTGCTGGATGAAGTTGTTGACCTGATTAATGACCACTTCGATTATGACCGGGTGCATTTGTTCTTGCGGCATGAGGACAAACTGATCATGCGCAGCGGCAGCGGAGTCCACAGCGAACGCTGGTTGATGGAAAATCTGTATTATGACCTGGACAGTGACGGCATCATTGCGTGGGTGGCCCGCAACAGCGAGTCGGCGGTGCTGCAAAATGTAGAGAATGATCCACGCTATGTCGTTGGCCCCGGTCTTGAAGACACCAAGAGCGAAATGGCCGTACCGATTCTAATGGGCAAAAATGTGCTCGGTGTGTTGGATATTCAAAGCCCGGTCGTCGATGCTTTCCGGCGGCAGGACATCACGCTGGTCGAAGCACTGGCGGACACACTGGCGGTTGCCCTTCGCAACGCGAGTCTATTCGCCAATGAGAAACGTCGCCGTATTCTGGCAGAAACACTGCGCGAAGTCAGTACCGTGCTGGCCTCCGCCCTTGATCTGGAGAGTGTGCTCAAGCAAATTCTGCTCGGTATGGAGCGTGTGGTTGCTTACAATGCGGCGCTTATCCTGCTGATGGATGACGACGGTGAGAATTATCGCGTCAGTGCGGTACATGGTATGACGGTCACCGAAGACCTGTGGGGCCAGCAAATTCCCGCCAATGAAAATTTTGAGACGGTGCTGGACCACATGCTGGTTGTCCAGCAAGATGAAGAGTTTGATCCCACCAAAACGGCCCCACTTCCGGTAGACACCTTATCCGTCGGCCTCAGTCTGGGAGATCAGCGTATTGGTTATCTGGCAATCCGTCGTGTCGCAACGCAATCGTTCACCGCGGAAGAAAAAGAAATTATCACCACGTTCGCCAATCAGGCCGCGCTGGCGATCATGAATGCCCAGCTTTATATGGCTCAGAAAGAGGAAGCCTGGATTTCAACGGCACTGCTTGAGGTTGCCAAAGCGACCGGGCATGCGCTTTCGCTTGAAGAATCACTGGAGACGGTGGCACGTATTACATTGCTGCTGGCAGGGGTGGAGTGGTGCGCAATCTTCCTGTCGGATGGTGATTTGTTCCGGCTGGCACAGGTTGCCGGGGCCGGGGCGGAAACGATGGCTAAGGTTCAAGACTTCAGTATGCGGGCGGATTCCTGGCAGCCCTTGCAGGATATGGTTGAAACCGGCTACCCGATCTTGATGAATAATGAGACGCCGCGCCCGCCCAATATGCCAATTAATATTGAGGTGCTGCAAGCGGTTATCCTGCCGCTGTATACAAAAGGCGATATTCTTGGCGCGATGCTCATCGGTCAGAGTTCGGATAATGATCCGCTCACCGAGCGCAAGGTAGAGTTGCTGGCGGGTATCGCCAATCAGGCCGCACTGGCAATTGACGGGGCACAGTTATATACAGCCCAGCAAGAAGAAGCGTGGGTCACGACCGTATTGCTGCAAGTTGCGGAAGCAGTAAATACCCAATACGACCTCGACAGTACGCTTGAAATCATTGTGCGCCTGATGACAATGCTGGTCGGTGTCACCAAATGTGCCATCTACTACTGGGAAGGGGCGAACGGTTACTTCCGGGGCATGAAATCATCGGGCCTCAGCGAGGACGACGCCGAGCAGGTCAAAGATATGATATTGCCAATGGGCGCAGACCCCTTCCTCAATCAACTGTTGGAAATCAAGCAGCCGCTGAGTGCCGGGGAGGGCAAGCCTTTCGCCATCCCTAAAGCTCTCGATGAGATTTTCCAGATACCGCGCATTCTGGGCATTCCGCTTATTGTCCAAAATACTCCAGTTGCCATTATGGTTGTTGATCACATCGACCTTGAGGGGCACAGCGGCGAACGGCGCATGGACATTCTGACGGGGGTTGCTTATCAGAGTGCTCTTGCCATTGAAACGGCCCATTTGCAGGAAGAAGCACTGGCGGCACGCGGTTATGAACGTGAAGTTGAAGTTGCCCGCGACATCCAACTCAGTTTGCTGCCGGAGAAACCGCCGGAAATTGAGGGCTGGGAGGTAGCGGCCTATTACCGTCCGGCGCGGCTGGTGGGTGGTGACTTTTACGATTTTATCCCGCTCTCCAACGGTAACTATGCACTGGTAATTGCCGATGTTGCCGACAAGGGAATCCCGGCGGCGATGTTTATGACAGTCTGCCGGACGCTGATTCGTGCGGTGGCATCGAGTCAGAAATCGGCTTGTGAGACGCTGGAACGGGTCAATCGCCTGCTGGTGCGGGACAGCCGCAGCAATCTGTTTTTCACCTGCTGGTTTGCCATTCTGGACCCCGCTACCGGACGCCTGCAATTCACTAACGGCGGTCATAATCCGCCACTGCTGGTCCGCGCTGACGGGCGGGTTGAGGAACTCAAAATCAAGGGGATGGCGCTGGGGATTGTTGAGCCATCGGTGCTGAAAGAGCAGGAAATTACCCTTGAGGATGGGGATATTTTGTTGTGCTATACGGATGGCCTCACTGAAGCGCCGCGCTCGGATATGGTAGAGTTTGGCGAAACGGAGCTCTATGTCAATACCATCAAGTATCGCAACCACAGCGCGAAGAAGATGGTCACGAAAATCATCGCCGCCATCGACAAATTCACTGCCGGGCAGCCCGCCTTTGATGACCTGACCGTCTTTGCCATTAAGCGGCTTGAAGACAAACAAGCCTATGATCAACACAGCACGTATGCGAGTGAGATTGATGATTCGCAGTAATCCGTGTCACGATATCAGCGCCATTCGCACACTGATTGAACAATCACTTGAAGAAGCCCGCACAGATAATGCCAGCTTTGACGCTCAGTGGTGCCTGATGAAATGCCACAGCCGTGAAGCCTTTGAGGAAATCAAGGCGCTGTGCTATAGCGATGATGTGTTGAAGCGTTCAACCGGAATTGGTTTACTTGCACAGTATGGACGAGTCATTCATCGCGGCTCATCCGTCAAAAAAGATTCTGCATTTCCTGATGAAAAACTGGCAATCATGCTGGACATTTTTCAACGCGAAACTGAGTATGATGTTCTCGAATCACTGGGCTATGCGTTGGGACACCTTGAATCTCCTGATGTGATTGAGCCATTGATAATCCTGAGCAGCCATGTGCATGAAGACATCCGCTTTGCTGCAACAATGGGTTTTTATCTCAAAGAGGACGACCGGGTTATTCAAACGCTGCTACGCCTGATGCATGATACGGATTCCGATGTTCGCGATTGGGCGACTTTCGCACTTGGGGTCCGGGGTAAAGACCTTGACACACCTGAGGTCCGCGAAGCACTTTTCCAAAATATCAATGACCCTGATGAAGATACACGTTATGAGGCTCTGAGTGGATTAGCTCTGCGTCGTGATCGCCGCATAATTCCCATCCTGCTCGAAGAGTTAACCGATGGTACGGTTGATATCGACACTATCCCCGGCAGTGAATTCTGCGAAATGCTGGAAGATCTGAAGGATGAAGTTGAGGATGTGCGTCTTCAGGGTATTCTTGAGGAATGGGAGCAGGTAAAGGCAGAGCAAGACAAAAAGCCGATTAATTTTGACGCATCTCCAACTCAGAGAGCCAAACAGGCACGTGAACTCAACAAAGGAGAAGGCGATCCTCGTTACTACACTGGCCTTGTACGTAACTCGAACACGCCTGATATTGGCTGGTGTACGGTTGTTAAGGAAGAATTTATCTTTGGCGGAGATGTCGATGTCAATGTGGCATGGCAGCGTCAGATAATCACTATAGATTACGACTACCATATCAGCATCTACCCCATCACCAACGCTCAATTTGAGCCATTTCTTATCGACTATATGAATCCGCATTGGTGGGAAGGCTTAGATTGGCAGCCCAACGCACTACCGCCTACCTTACCTGAGCCATTCAACGAACCCAATTATCCACGAGTGCTGGTGAGTTGGAGCGAAGCGGTGGCCTATACGCGCTGGTTAAGCGAAGTAATTGAATTTGAAGTGCGCTTGCCGACTGAATATGAATGGGAGAAAGCAGCACGCGGCACGGATGGTTTCGTTTTTCCATATGGCAATGAGTTTAATCTAAACGGTGGCAACGTGCTCGAAACGGAAATTGGCTATACTGCTGCTGTTGGCCTCTTTCCGGAAGGCGAGTCGCCATATGGCGTGCAGGATATGAGTGGCAATGTGTGGGAATGGTGCATCACACAGTGGCGGCTTGATCTGACACAGCCGGAAAACAATTCTGTCGTGGGCGATGTACGGCGCTGCCTGCGCGGCGGTTCGTGGGATTTCGACCAGCGTTTTGCGCGGGCAACGTATCGCAACTGGAACGAGCAGTTTGTGCGAAATCTGGCCTATGGGTTTCGCATCGTGACTCTTTACAATATTTAAGCAACTTCGCTCATCTCTCTGAGGTACAATCTGGTTGTAGACAGGGGGAAAATTAATGGCCCGTATATTTCTGCTTCTATTAGCCTTCCCATTGTTGATACCGACCACCACATTTGCCCAATCTGAGAAATGTTATGATGTGGATGAATTGATTGATGATGGGGAATACGAGGCCGCATTGATACAGATTAACGCCTGTATCCTGCAATATCCTGACACGCCACTCTACTACTCCTGTCGAGGCGAAGCATATTTACACACAGGAAACGCTGAACTGGCCTTGCTTGACTACAACCACGCGATTGCGCTGGCTGGCTCGGTTCCCGATTATTATTATGACCGGGGATTGGCTTACTTATTCCTCAGACGTTTTGAAGAATCCATCCCGGATTTCACAAAAGCCCTGGGTATAGATCGCACCCATAGGCATCAAGTTAAGGAAAATCACGGGCCAAAAGCTGAAAAGTAGCGGGGCGTGTTTTTCTTTTCTGAATGCTACAGCGAGCGAGGGTAGGTAAGA